>NZ_JAJDKA010000060.1:0-18405 GCF_020589945.1 Faecalibacillus sp. MSK20_93
ATTACAAATGTCTCTAATTAAAATGTAATGTCTCCAACCAAAATGTAAGTTTACAGATGAAAATTTCATCTCTATAAGTGTAATACACGTTCTTTGATTTCTTGTGTTCTTCCTTGATTCCAGAATTGAGTTCCAATATAACCACATGTACGTCTAGCAACAGACATCATATCTTGGTTTTTATTTCCACAGTTTGGACATACCCAAATAAGTTTACCATTTTCATCTTTTTCAATTTGGATTTCTCCATCATATCCACAAGCCATACAATAATCACTCTTTGTATTTAATTCAGCATACATAATATTATTATAAATATGTTTCATAACTGCTAATACCGCATCAATATTATCTTGCATATCTGGAACTTCTACATAAGAAATAGCTCCACCTGGTGATAATTTTTGGAATTGAGATTCAAATGTTAATTTATCAAAGGCGTTAATATGTTCTGTTACATGGATATGATAACTGTTTGTAATATAGTTTTTATCTGTAACACCTTCAATTTTACCAAAACGTTTTTGTAAACATTTCGCAAATTTATAAGTTGTTGATTCAATTGGTGTTCCATAAAGTGAGAAATCAATATTTTCTTTTTCTTTCCATTTTGTACATGCATCATTTAAATGTTGCATCACTTCAATAGCAAATGGTGTTGCACTTGGATCTGTATGTGATTTACCTGTCATATATTTAACACATTCATATAATCCAGCATATCCAAGAGAAATTGTTGAATACCCACCGTATAATAATTTATCAATTGTTTCACCTTTTTTAAGACGAGCCAATGCTCCATGTTGCCATAAAATAGGAGCTACATCACTAGGTGTTCCTTTTAAACGTTCATGTCTACACATTAAAGCTCTATAACATAATTCTAATCTTTCATCAAATATTTGCCAGAATTTGTTCATATCTCTTTTTGATGAACAAGCCACATCAACTAAGTTGATTGTCACAACACCCTGATTAAATCGTCCATAATATTTTGGTTTACCATTTTCATCAATATATGGTGTTAAAAAAGATCTACATCCCATTGATGGGTAACATTGACCATTTCCATTTTGATCAACTTTTAATTCTTTCATTACTTTTTCAGAAATATAATCAGGAACTAAACGTTTTGCTGAACATCTTGCAGCAAGTTCTGTTAAATAATAATATTGACTATTAGGTTCAATATTGTTTTCTTGTAAAGCATAGATTAATTTAGGAAATGCTGGTGTAATATAAACACCTTTTTCATTTTTAACACCTTTCATTCTTTGTTTAAGTGTTTCTTCAATAATCATAGCAAGGTCATCTCTTAAACGTCCTTCAGGTACTTCATTTAAATACATGAAGACAGTAATAAATGGTGCTTGTCCATTTGTTGTCATTAAAGTAACAACTTGATATTGAATTGTTTGTACCCCTTTAGTAATTTCTTTTTTCAAACGTTCTTCAGCTAAAGCATTGATTTTTTCATCATCTAATTCTAAACCAATAGTTTCAAATTCTTCTTTAACTTCTTTTCTAAACTTTTGTCTACTTACATCAACAAATGGTGCTAAATGAGATAATGTAATACTTTGTCCCCCATATTGAGAACTTGCTACTTGAGCAATAATTTGAGTAGCTACATTACATGCAGTAGAAAAACTCTTTGGTTTTTCAATCATTGTTTCTGAAATAACTGTTCCATTTTGTAACATATCTTCTAGATTTACTAAATCACAGTTATGCATATGTTGAGAGAAATAATCAGCATCATGGAAATGAATCAATCCTTCATCATGTGCTTTTACAATATCTTCTGGAAGTAAAATTCTTCTTGTTAAATCTTTACTAACTTCTCCAGCCATATAATCTCTTTGTACACTATTTACTGTAGGGTTTTTATTAGAGTTTTCTTGTTTAACTTCTTCATTTGCACATTCAATCAAACTTAAAATTTGATCATCAGTTGTATTAGATTGTCTTGCTAGTGCTCTTTGAAAACGATATGTAATATACTTTCTGGCAACAGAAAAAGCATTTAATTTCATTAATTCATCTTCTACTAAGTTTTGAATTTCTTCAACACTCAATGCTCTTTTCATTTTTTGACATTTATATTTAATGTCATTTGTAATATTATCTATTTCTTCTTCAGAAAGTCTTTCTGTTTCAACAACTTCTTTATTAGCACCAATAATTGCATTGGTAATTTTTACTTCATCAAAAATTGCTTCTTGCCCATTTCTTTTAATTATTTTCACGCCAAATGCCTCCTTATTTTTATTTCGTATATGTATTATAACTAATCAAAAAAAAAATATATACTTTTATGCTCTATTGGCCCATACTTTTTTTTCGAATTATTTTACTTAAAATAATTCGACGTCCAATCCATTCTATCACAAATAATATTGATTTTATAGTTCTTTTACGTTTTTACAAAATAAAAAATCCAATGTTCATATAAACAAAGGATTTCATTAAATTAATATTTATGATTTTTATAAAACATACAAAATAATACATAAAAAATGTAAGATAGAACCAACTAAAATCCATAAATGCCAAATACTATGCATATATTTAATCTTATTTTGTAACACATAGAAAATAACACCAATTGTATAAGCAAGTCCTCCTGAAACAAGTAACCAAATACCATTCATTCCTATTGCTTGTGGTAAGAGATTGATTTTAAAAATAATACACCAACCCATCACTAAATAACAAATCATTGAAAAAGTTTGATATTTTTTAATATCGATTGCATTTAACGTAATTCCAATCACCGTCATGATCCATATGACTGCAAATAAAATCCAAGCCCATTTAGCATCAACTTCTCTTATTGAACAAAGTAAAACCGGTGTGTAAGTTCCCGCAATCAATACAAAGATACTGCAATGATCCATAATTTGGAAAACTTTCTTTGCTTTAAGCTTAGGTGATAAACCATGATAGATAGCTGACATTGTATAAAGAAGAATCATCGAAATTCCATAAACAATCCCTGAAAATAAGCCATAACCATCATGACAAAAAATAATGCATAAAACTAATGCGGCTATTCCCATCGCCCCACCTACAATATGAGTTACCATATTAAATATTTCTTCACCCTTTGTATAAACAGGTAAAACACGATCATCTAATTTTGTTCTTTTCATACATATTACCTCTTTTAACTATCTTATGTAGTATTTAATACTATATTTTATAATTTACACATATAATAACAATCTCATTTCCCTATGTCAAGTGATGAAATTATTTATTTTCTTGTTTTCTTTTTTCCTCTATAATAGAGAAGTAAAAAGGAGAAAAATTATGAAAAAAATCGCAAAATTTGAAAAAGTATCATATAACCAATTTAAAAATGATTTCATGGATTCATTTCCTCAATATAATGAAAAAGAAGTAGAAGAAATCTATCGTTCCATCCAACTTCCAAAACGTGCCACAAAAGGATCAGCTGGATATGATTTCTATAGTCCTATTGATTTTGAATTAAATCCAGGACAAACTATTAAAATTCCTACAGGTATTCGTGTACGTATTGAAAATGGTTGGGTATTAGGTTTATATCCTCGTAGTGGTTTAGGATTTAAATATCGTTTACAACTTAATAATACAGTAGGTATTATTGATAGTGATTATTATAATAGTGATAATGAAGGTCATATGTTTGTAAAACTTACAAATGATAGTAATGAAGATAAATCTCTTTCTTTAAAAGCAGGACAAGGAATGGTTCAAGGTATTTTCTTTGAATTTGGAATTGTTGAAGATGATGATGTCACTGAAGAAAGAAATGGTGGCTTTGGCTCAACAACAAAATAATTACGTTTATATCGTAAGGTGTCGTGATCAAACACTTTATACTGGTTGGACAAATCAGCTAGAAAAGCGTATTGAAGCCCATAACGCTGGTAAAGGTGCTAAATATACAAAGGCAAGAAGACCAGTCGAACTTGTTTATTTTGAAACTTTTGAACATAAAAGCGAGGCTTTAAAAAGAGAGTATCAAATTAAACAATTAAAAAGATCAGAAAAAGAAAAGCTCATATTAAGCAAAAAGAAGATCTAAACTGATCTTCTTTTATGCTTTTTCTTCACTTAATTGATAAATCACTAAACCAGCAATAACAATCAAACATCCTAAAATCTTTGAAATAGAAAACATGTTATATACAAAAGCATCAATCACCATCCCACTAACAAGTTGTCCAATAAAGCTTAATAAAGTAAGGATAACAGGTGATATTCTAGGAACAATAATATTTAAAATCAAGATATTAAAAACCCCTATGATTCCACCTAAATACATCATCAAATTCGTTTTATCTAAAGAAATATTTATATGTTGAACACCAACAATCATCAAAACAAGCATTAAAATCAAACTTGTTATAAAGCCTGTAAAGTAATTATAAAACGTTCCCTGATAAGCTCCCATTTTCTTAGAAAGCATCCCATTGACACTACGGCTTAAAACAATTGTAACTCCTGATAGAATAGAAAATATAATAGAAATCATAATAACATCACTCCTATTCCTAAACAAACAACTGCTAATCCTATGATCTTTCCTATATTTAATTTTCGAATAGATGTCGCTAGCCATCCCTTATTTTCTAACAACAAAGATGTCATCATTTGTCCTAATAATCCTAGTGCTGTCATTAAAGAAGCTCCTATCTTACCAATCGCAAAAACATTAAAAATAACGGTTAATACCCCAATACATCCTCCACAATACATATATAAAGGAATTTGTTTTTTAAAACAAACTTTCTTATCTTTGATTTTCATAATAATTAAAAAAGTAACTAAACCAACTAAATGAATGATAACTGTTGATAAATAGACCCCTGTATAATCTGATAATTGCCCATTAAATACATTCATTGTCGTTACAATAATCCCACATAATGTGGCTAATAAAAAATCCATCAAGATCACCTCCAGAAAGAATTATAGTGATTGAACTTGATTATAAATACGACATATGTCATATTGGTGATGGTGATTTAGATGAATTATTTAAATGAATTAAAAAAATTAGAAATTCTTCACGTTGATAATTATCAATATATTGAAATCAAAAAATTAAATAAAGACGAATATTTATTACATCAAGGTGAAAAGCTTAATTATATTTATATTCTTTTAAGAGGAAAAGTGAAAGTAAACCATATTAATGCGAATGGAAATAGTATGTTATGCAGTTTTAATAGTCCCTACTCTATTATTGGTGATTTAGAATTTATCACTCAATCTCCTATTATTAATAATGTGATTGCTTATGAAGATTGTATTTGTGCAACTATTTTCCTTTCTAAATATCATGAAATATTAATGAATGATGTTTTCTTTATGAAAACCATCGCAAAAAATCTTGCCAGCAAGCTCTCTAAATCAACTCAGAATCAGTCTATTTCATTAAATTATCCAGTTGAAAATAGATTAGCGGCTTACTTTGTTGTTTCTCATAAAGATTATATGGTTCAAGATAATTTTGTAGTCGTTGCTGAATTGATTGGTTGTAGTTATCGTCAACTCCAACGTGTTCTTCAATTATTTTTAGATAAGAAATACATAAAGAAAATTAAACGTGGTACTTATCAAATTATTGATTTAAATGCCTTAAATCTATTAGGTGAAGATGTTTATCAGTTTTAAAAACCTTGGCAATGCCAAGGTTTTACTCTAATGTAATATGTCTTTTTACTTTTTCTTCAGGATGAATATTATCTCTTCTTTTACCTGTCATGTCTAATACTTTTACACGGAAAACTTCTGTCATCATTGCGACTTTTTCATTGAATTTGAAATCTTCTTCATGATAATGCCTCATTAAGATTTTTAACGCATTAATCTTATTTTCATCTTCAACAAATTCTACAATACCATGTCCAATGACACTTTCATAACCCATTGTGCATGACATTCTTTCATCATACATAATGATGTTATGTTCACAATCCATTTCAAAAGTCACTTTATTATTTTTTCTTATTAAATCAAGTTTTGTTCCTACTTTGGCACTATGAAAATATAGATAAAGTTGTCCTTCTTCTACATCTGTTCCAAAGTTTAAAGGAACGATATAAGGAAATTCATCATCAAATAGTGCTAAACGACAAGTATCACACTTTGCAATAATTTTCATCATTTCATCAAAATCAGTAATTTCTCTATCTTTTCTTCTCATACCCTTTTCTCCTAGTCAATAAGATTAAAATGTTTTAATCCTTTTAAAATTCCTTCTTTTTCAACATCATCACAAATATAACATGCATGTTGTTTTACTTCATCACTGCCATTTTCCATCACAATAGGATAACCTACGACATCTAACATTTCAATATCATTATGTCCATCACCAAAAGCCATTAATTCTTCTTTTTGATAACCAAAATGTTTTGAAACAGCTTGAATAGCCGCTGCTTTCCCACCTGTTTTGGGAACAATATCATAGGCATAGTCATGCCATTTTGTGACTTTGACATGTTTGGTATTTTTTATAATTTCTTTTATTCCTTTTTCATCTACATAAGGATCTACTTGGTAAATGTTATCTATATTGATTTGATTACTTATTGGTGGAATCATTGTTGAAATAGATGCTTGAGCATCTATGACTCTTTGATTTACATGAGTAATATACATTTGATTGCTTTCAATAAATAAACAAGGATAATTGTTTTCTTTTACAATCTTTACAATTTCTTTTAAATCCTCTTGAGGTATTTTATTATCATAAATAATTTGTGAACCTATTATACAATAGCCACCATTTAATAAAAGATAGCCATCAAATTCAAACTGTTCAACAAGTTTTAATTCTTCTAGCTCTAACATATGTCTTCCACTGGCTATAAACAATTGAATTCCTTTTTTCCTTACTTGTTTTAATCCTTCAATCACTTCTTTTTTTATAGAAGGTCTTTTCCCTGAAATCAATGTTCCATCAATATCTAAAAATATCGCTTTAATCATTTTCATCACCTATCTTCAATCATAAAGATTTAAAATAAACTAAGCAATAGAATTTATAAAAAAGATATATTGTTGCAAAAAAAATAAAGAATTTCTCTTTTCTATGTACTAATGTAACTTATCTCTCTTTAATATTATCAAATTTTGTTTTCTTAAAATAAATAAAGATCATTACTAAAGAAATCATTGTAGATAATGGAGCAGCAATTCCCATATGGAATAGTGTTACGTTTGGTATTTTAGAAAATAATAAAGTTAAAGGAATTCTTCCAACAAAAGTCGCTACTAAACTATGTACCATCGTAAAGACAGTTCTTTCATAACCATTTAAATAGCCATTGATACAAAAGAGAAAACTTGTAAGTAAACAATCAATAGAATACGTTTTTAAATACAAGGCACCATTTTTAATAACATCTTGATTATTGGTAAAAATACACGTAAGTATTGTTCCATCGATTTCACAAATCGTTGTTACAATGATTGCAAAAGCAAGAGAAATCATGATTGCATATTTTAATGTTTGTTTTGCACGTTTATATTGTTTAGCTCCTACATTTAAAGCAATAAGAGAAGCTAAAGCACTTCCTAAGGCAAGGGCTGGTAACATTAAAAATCCCATTAATTTTTCAACAACACCTAAAGAAGCTGAAGCTATTAATCCCATTTGATTAACAATAATCGTAATAATTAAAAATGAAATATTAACAAGTACACTTTGTAATCCTAAAGGAAAACCTATTTGCATAATCTTTTGAATATATTTTGAAAAACAAATATCTTCTTTATAAAACGAATATCCTATTCCCTTTTTACATAAATAAACTAATGCAAAGAGAAAAGAGAATCATTGGGCTGATACTGTCGCAATGGCTGCTCCTTTAGCTCCCATATGAAAATATCCTACTAAAACAAAATCAACAACAATATTAATCATACATGCAATAAAAACAAATAATAAAGGCGTTTTACTATCCCCTAAACCTCTTAATATGCTACTTACCACATTGTATCCTACAATAAAGATAATCCCCGCTGAACAGATACTTAAATAGCTTTTAGTAGCTTCGATAGCTTCTTTGGGTGTATTCATTAAAAGAGTGATCTCTTTATTAAAAGACAACATAACAAAAGTTAAACCTAAGGCAATGATTAAAAATAAAACAATAGCCCCTCCAATGGTCTTTGATAGATCACGATAAGATTTACTTCCTAGGTATTGTCCTAATAAAACCGTAACTCCTGTAGTCAATCCTAAAACAAGGTTTGTTATTAAAGACATGGTTTGACTTCCTATCGAAATCCCAGAAACATCAAAGGTATGTCCAAATTGTCCTACAACAAATAAATCTGCCGACCCATATAATACTTGTAATAAGTTTGAAAACATATAAGGTAAAGCAAATATCATTAATGCTTTAAAAGTCTTTGTTCCATAATTTCCTCATAAAAAAAACTGGATAAGGTCTAAACCTTATCCAGCATTGTCTTCAATACCCTCTGGTGCTTCTATCTTATCATTTATATCTTTATTGTTAAGTAATTGAAAAGCTTTTACAACATCTTGATAACGAGAAATAATATAATCATAGTTTTCTTTTTGATGTGGTAAAGTACATCCGCTACAATCTTTAATATTTCCTATCATTTTATAATGACCTTTACAATCTTTTAAAATATATAATGGGCAATAACAAAACAAACAATTAATTTCATCTAATTGATGACAAGGATAATACTCACATTGTTTATGACTAAAGAATTTATAATGATCTGACATAGACTTTATACTCTGTATTTTGAATAATAACTTGATCATTTAAATCATAAACAACTTGTGACATCACATATTCACCACCATTAATATAGATTTCAAAAACATGATGATCATAATAAAGTTCAATATCATAATGTCCTTGTAATTTAGGTGAAACAACATCATTACATACCTTATTTTCTTGAATAGAAACTTCTTCTCTATTTAAATGGAGACAATCATCTTGGATATCAATTTTAAATCCACCTAGATTTAAAGAACTATCTTTATTAAATGTTGTCTTTAATTGGAATGGTTGATCAAATGAAATTTCTTGAACTTCATGATTAAATGAGTTTTTTATTTCAGGATACAATTCTTGAATGATTTTACCATCTTTTTCATGTAGAATTCTTGGCATGATAAACATTCCAATCCATTCTTCCCCTTGAACTGGTTTTCTCATTCTAAGCCATCCTAGTAATAATCTTTCATTATCTTTAGATAAAAATGTTTGTGGGGCATAGAAATCTAAACCATGATCTAAGTAAGGCCAATCACCATGAGCTTTAATAGTAAGAGTATCTTCATCAAAATCAATCGGCATATAACGCGCATTACTATTTGGTTTTGGTGGTTGATCCGTATTTTCTGGTGAGAAAATCATAAAGAATTGATCATTGATTTTAAAGACATCTGGACATTCCCACATATTTCCAATAGTTGGTTCTTGATAGCTGTTTTTATATTCAAAATGAATTCCATCTTCACTTTCATAGAAAAGTGATTTTCCACAGTAGTCATTTTCATAAGCTACTTTACTCCCAATAACCATGGCATATTTTCCATCTTGTTTTTTCCATATTTTAGGATCTCTGGTATGACGATAATCTCCAAGATAAGCTTCTTGAATCATGGGAATGATTTGTTTTTTATTTTTAACATTATCAAAATGAATTCCATCACTACTTACAACGAGTGCTTGTGAGGCTCTTAAATCATCATCACTATATTGATTATGTACATTACTTGGATTTTCTTTAGCGTATTTAATAGCTGTATAATAAAGATAAAGTTGGCCATCGATTTCAATTGCTGATCCTGAAAAACATCCATTTCTATCAAAATCTTTAGATGGATATAAAGCAATTGGAAGATGTTCAAAATTGACAAAATCTTTTGTAATAGCATGTCCCCAATGCATTGTTCCCCATTTATTATCATATGGGAAATGTTGATAAAAGATATGATAGTTTCCTTTATAATAAATAAGTCCATTTGGATCATTGATCCAATGATAAGGTGCTGTAAAATGTAATTTTGGTTTCATAGTCTTCCTCCTTGTTTTAACGTCTTTATTATACAAAAAAAACAATGCTTACGCATTGTTTAATAGTTACCTTTTAAAATTTCTTTTATCTTTAAAATAACACCATCATTTTCATTACTATCAATCACTTGATAAGCAACCTCTTTAACAGGTGGCATGGCATTAGCCATCGCATAACCATATTTTACTGTTTGTAACATTTCGTAATCATTCATTTGATTGCCAAAAGCACCTGCTTCTTCATTAGATATTCCTAACAAATCTAGAAGATGTTGTAAGGAAGTTCCTTTATTAATTGTCTTATAAAAAATATCAAACCAAACATTTCCTGTGGTTACAACTCTAAATTTAGGATTTATCCTTTTCTTGATCACTTCAAGTCTATCTTCAATTTTACCATCAAAGTTAGCAACTGAAAATTTTAATATTTCATCATCTATTTCATCAAATGAGTCTACAAAAACAATATTTTTAATAAATAATGTAATAAAATCTTTTCTATCTTCAAACTTCTTTAAAATATAAGCATGCTTTACTCCTGATACAACTAACATACATTCTTCATCTTCTTTTAAAATATTTAATGCATGTTGATAATCATCAGTTTCTAAACAATGTTTATAAATAACATCTCCTCGATAGACAATCTTTGTTCCATTTTCACAAAGATAATAAAGATCATCTTTAATATCATCATCAAATTTACAAACTAATGCTTCATATTGATTTCCTGATGCAATAACAAATTGTATATCTTTTTTTAACATTTGTTTATATAAATCATTAAATTCTTCACTGTAGGATTTATCATCTCTTAGAAATGTTCCATCCATATCTGTTGCTAGTAACTTCATCTTAACCCTCTACTTATGTATTCTAATTGTAATAACATATTCATCTTCTAAATCTTCTGTTTCTTGTTGAAGTGATGTTCCTGTTTTTTCAATCATTCCAATTGCTTGTTGTAATGTATTTAAAGCAATTTTCACATTTCTTGAAATTGTTTTTTTAACATCGGCTGATGCTTTTTTCTTTTTAGGTTTTGGTTCTTTTTTAATAAGTCTTTCTGTATCAGCTACTGTTAGTTTTTTCTTTAAAACTTCTCTTAAGACTTCTTGTTGTTTTTCTTCATTTAATGAAAGCATTGCTCTAGCATGTCTTTCTGTTATTTGTTTTTGATTTAAAGAAAATTGAACATCATCACTTAATTTTAATAATCTTAATTTATTCGCAATCGTTGATTGTTTTTTACCAACAATATCTGCAAGTTCTGTTTGACTATAACCATATTCTTTAATTAAAGCTTGATAAGCTTTTGCTTCTTCTAATGGTGATAAGTCTTCTCTTTGAATATTTTCAATAATAGCAAGTGTTTGTGTTTGTTTATCATCATAATCTTCAATAATACATGGTACTTGTTTCATATTTAAAGAACAACAAGCACGATATCTTCTTTCACCTGCAATAATTTGGTAAATTCCATTTACTTTTCTTACAACTATAGGTTGTATTAAACCATTTTCTTCAATAGAAGCAGCTAATTCTTCAATTTTTTCTTCATTAAAAACAGTTCTTGGCTGATTCTCATTTGCTTGTATTTTATTAATATCTATATTTTTTAATTTATTATTAAACATGATACCCTCCTACAATGGACTCTTTTTTATTTTAGAAAACATTCTTGGATACTTCTTTGGTGTTTCTTTTACTTTTTTAATAATAATATTACTTCTAAAATCATCATGATTTGCAAGTGTAAAATCATGTGTACTTTCTATTTGTCCACCTAATAATTGAATACCTTTTTTAGCTTCTTTTACTTCTTCTAGTGCTTGTCTTCCTTTTAAAGATAAGAAATAACCATTCTTTTTAACAAGTGGTAAACAAAGTTCATCAAGAATATTTAAACGTGCTACCGCTCTTGCCATCACGATATCAACACTTTCACGATGATCTTTAGCGTATTCTTCTGCACGTGCAGCCACTGCTTGACAGTTATCTAATTCCAGTTCTTTAAATAAATGATTTAAGAAAGTAATTCTTTTATTTAAGGAATCAACGATTGTAATCTTTAAATTTGGATAAAGGATTTTTAAAGGAACTGATGGAAAACCAGCACCAGCTCCTACATCAATCAAGGTTTGATTATTGAAATCAAAATCAAAAGCAATCGTAATTGAATCATAGAAATGTTTTAAATAAACATCTTCTTTATCCGTAATTGCAGTAAGATTCATTTTATCATTCCATTCAACTAAGATTTCATAATATTTTTGAAATTGTTGAAGTTGATGTTCACTTACTTCGATTCCTTTTTCTTTAAGTATATTTTGAAATTCTAATTCATTCATTCTTATTCTCCATTATATTTTTGTTTTAAATAAATTAATAAAACTGAAATATCTGCAGGATTGATTCCTGATATACGAGAAGCTTGACCAATGGTAAGTGGTCTAATTTCTGATAATTTTTGTTTTGCTTCTAAAGCTAAGTTTTTAACATCTTCATAATCAATATCTTCTGGAATATGTTTTTCTTCCATTTTGATTTGTTTTTGCGCTTGTCTTTTAGCTTTTTCAATATATCCTGCATATTTAATTAAAATAGTAATTCTTCTTCTTTGTTCCTCACTTAATTCAGGTGCATCAATATAAGGTAACATCATATCATAAGAAATTTCAGGTCTTGTAATAAGTTCTTTTGCAGAAACCCCTTCTTTTAAATGTGAAGAATTGTTTTGTTCCAACATTTCATTGATATCATCTTTTGGGGTAAAACGAATAGTACTTAAACGTTCAATTTCATCATAGATCCCTTTCATTTTAGTTTGATATCTTTGATATTCTTCATCTTTAACAAGTCCAATTTGATGACTATAATCATAAAGTCTTTCATCAGCATTATCATGTCTAATTAATAAACGATATTCCGCTCTTGAAGTAAGCATACGATAAGGTTCTTTTGTTCCTTTAGTAACTAAATCATCAATCATGACCCCAATATAAGCTTCATCTCTCTTTAAAACAAGAGGAGCTTCATTTCTTACTTTAAGAGTTGCATTGATACCAGCCATTAATCCTTGTCCAGCAGCTTCTTCATAACCACTTGTTCCATTGATTTGTCCAGCTGTAAATAAGTTTTTAATCACTTTTGTTTCAAGTGATGGCCATAATTGTAATGGATCGATTGCATCATATTCAATGGCATAAGCATATTTTAAGATTGTACAGTTTTCTAATCCTGGTAAAGTACGAATCATTTGTTCTTGGATATCATGTGGCATTGATGTTGAAAAACCTTGTACATAGATTGAATTCATTTCTTTTGATTCAGGTTCTAGGAAGATTTGATGTTGTGGTTTATCTGAGAATTTAACAACTTTATCTTCAATGGATGGACAATAACGTGGTCCAATTCCTTTAACAAGTCCACTATACATTGCACATTTTTCTAGATTATCATGAATGATTTTATGTGTTGTTTCATTTGTATAAGTTAGATAACATGGTGTTTGTTTTTCAATAGGAACATATTCATCTGTGGTAAAACTAAAGGCTAGTTTTGCATTTGTTCCTGGTTGTAATGATGTTTTTGAATAATCTATACTATTGATTTCAACACGTGGTGGTGTTCCTGTTTTTAATCTTTGAATTCTAAATCCGTAATCTTTTAATTTTCCAGATAAGAATTTTGATTCTTTTTGTTGATCTGGTCCACTAGCATGTTTACTATGTCCAACAAGAATTTCTGCTTTTAAATAAGTACCTGTTGTTAGAATAACAGTTTTCGATAAATAAGTTGTTCCATCATCAAGAATAACTCCTTTAACTGTTTGATCTTCAATGACTAAATCTTCAACCATGCCTTCAATTAAATCTAAGTTTTCTTGTTCCTTAACCACTTTTTGCATATAACGAGGATATGCTTTTTTATCAGCTTGTGCTCTTAAAGATTGAACTCCTGGTCCTTTAGCGGTATTTAACATTTTCATTTGTAAGTAAGTCTTATCTGCTGTTTTAGACATTTGTCCACCAAGAGCATCGATTTCTCTTACAATGATTCCTTTGGCAGGTCCACCAATAGAAGTATTACATGGCATAGACCCAATATTATTTATATTTGATGTGACAAGTAATGTTTTTAATCCCATTCTTGAAGGGGCTAAACTAGCTTCAATTCCAGCATGTCCTCCTCCGACAACTATTACATCATACATATCACTTACACTCCCTTTCAATTCTTTTCCATTGTACACCAACATTGCTTTTTTGACGAGAAAAAAACTACAGTTTATCATTCTTTTTTATAAAAAAAACAGGATTATCTCCTGTTTAAAATCCATTGTTTTATTCTTTGATCTTTTCCTTGTTCTAAAATATAATCGATTACATTCTTTTTAGATAAAACTTTATTAATGAATGATGAATCGATTTCATTTAAAAACTCAATAATATCTTTTTTACATAATTGATTTAAAGCTTTTATTTTCTTTGTATCTTCTCTTTTTCGCTTAGCATCTTTTAAAGGATACCCTATTCCAAAAGGTTCTTCAAACAATTGTTGGAGAGTTACTTTTAAATTAATTTCTCCAGCCCATCCATAATTAAGACCTAAAGGCAAAGAAGCTACATTTCCATCATTGATTCTTCCAAATAAATAAGCATCTTGAGGAGTAGGTAAATAACCACAAATTAAATGAGGTAAACTATTACAAGCAATCATCATCCCTTGCCCAGATGAACACCCTGTCACTATAAAATCTACTGCTTTACTTGATATTAATAAACAAATTTCTAATGCTATTTCTACATAAGAATAGTTGTCTTCATTTTCAAAGCAACCAAAATTAATGACTTCACCATATTCTTTTGTACATTCATATAAAATACTATTCTTCTCTATTTGTGATGTCCCTTGAATTATTCCTATTTTCATATCATCACCCCACAAAAAAAGTATACCAATTTATATAAAAATTAAAAAGAACTGTTTAAAACAGTTCTCAAAACGATTAATTTATTCACTTAAAAATAATTCAAGAAACTCTTCATACTTTTTACATTTTAATAATTCTCTCACTTTTTTTGATTCATCTAACAATCCAACAAGTTTTTCAAATAGCAAATCAAATTCTTCGTTTCTTTCTTTCGTTAAACAAAACAAAAAAACTAATCTTACTTTTTGTTGATTCCAATCAATAGGTTTATCTAATAACGCAACTGCTATACGTGTTGCAAAACCAGCTTTTTTTACAGCATGAGGAATTGCAAACATACTTCCATAGGCAGTAGGTGCAATTTGTTCACGTGCTAAAACTAATCCTTCATACTGTTGATCCACGTATCCTTTGTAATATAAACTTTCACAAAGTCTATGAATAACATCTTCTTTATTTTCTATATCATTATAAATATGAAATAATTCTTTTTCAAAGAATACATTTTTTTTGAAAGTATGATTTCCCTTCAAGATATTATAAATATTCTCTATATCTTCTTCAAGTAAGAGGTTATGACATACATATATTGGATAACCAACTTTTTCTTCAATATGGACAAATGAAATAACTAAATCTGGTTGATATTCTTTAATTTGGAAGGCATCAAACATTGATAATTGACAACATATTTCTATTTCTAAATCATGAATATGATTTATTTTTTTTACAATATAATCATAACCTGCTTGTCCAAAAGGATAAATTAAAACTATTTTTTTATGTAATGATGTATGTAATCTTTCAATTGCACCCATTAAATGAAGGGTAATATAACCTATTTCATCTTCATATAATTGCGTAGAAAAGAACTCTTGAATCTTCAATGCTATAAAAACACTCATATCATAAATAACTGGGAAATTCTTTTGTAGTTCTTTAATAAGAGGATTATTCAAAAAAGTGTGATTTGTAATTCTTCTCTTTAATCCTATTAAATGAATAAGAAAATTATCAGCAAACTTACTATCTTGTTGTAAATCCACATCAAAACTTTCATTAATTTCTATAATCAACTGTTGAATAAATTGTTTCACTTCATTAATGTCATTTTCTTCAATAGATGGTACTTTCCCTGCCAACAATAATGATAAATACTTAATTTCACTTTTATTCAATTTAATTTCATAACGTATTTGAAGTATATTAGCAAATTGTATTGAAAGATGGTTGTATTCATCATTAACAAAATCCACTTCATTAATAATTTCATTTCCTCTAATGACTCTTTCTAACATTAAAGCAACATGAATTACTAAAGAAATAATTTCAACATCTCTTAAATTTAAATGATGTGAATTGTTAAATTCTGTAATTATTTTTTGTAATTCTAAAATATCAATCCTTAAAAATAAGCTTTGATACATTGATAAATTAAAGTTATATTGATTTAACTCATTCATTAAGAAATATGTTGTAATTTGTCTTTTTTCTGTTTCTGTACCATTTAAATAAAGTTGATTCTGCTGGCGACATATTTTAATAGATGAATTTCTTTTTTGAATAATTTCATTCACTCTTTTTATATATCTTTGTAAATTAGATTCACTAATAAATAATTCATCAGCAAGTTCATAAAAATTATAAAAATCATGATTTAAAATTTTTTTTAAGATAAGGTACTGAATATTTTGTTCACTAGCGTATTCTTTTTCTAATTGAATTTGCTCATTAATTAAATATCCAGTCCCTTTTTGTGAAATAATATAATTTAGATTGAGGCTAGAGTTGATTTTATGTATTTCATTACGAATTGTCTTTGTTGAAACATTTAGCATTTTAGCTATTTTATCAGCAGATAAAATATGATATTGATTCAATAATTTAATGATTTCATTTTGTCTTTCCGTTAATGTTACCACCAACCTCACCTCTTTCTTATATTATAATCTATTCGCTTTCTTGAGCAACTAATTGTTTTTCGTATACTTTAAAGAAAGGATAATACATGACTAAATCTATAATAATTAATATAATTACCAAGATAAAAGCTTTAATATCCATTGTTGATAAAAATGACCCAAACACTGATGGCATTTGCCATGAAAGCATGGCAAATGTTTTTCCAACAATACCAACACTCATACTTATATAAGCAATAATACAATTGACAGTAGAAGTTAATAAAAATGGTACAAAGAAAATAGGATTTAACATTAATGGGATTCCAAAAATAAGTGGTTCAGAAATTCCAAAGAATGAAGGAATGATTCCAACTTTTCCAACAGTATTTAATTGTTTCGATTTAGAACGAACTAATAAAATAGCAAGTGCTAAACATGAACCGCATCCACCAATGGCAACAAAATAAACCCAAAATGGTGTTGTAAATATTTTTGGTAATGTTTGTCCTGCTGCGTGTGCAGCTGCATTTAATGAAAGGCCACCATCACGAACTGGCCCCAATATTCCTGAAAAAGCAGCATCATGAATTCCAAAGAACCAGAAAAAATGAACTAATAATGTTGCAATAATCGCAAATGGTAAACTATCGGCAGCATTTAGTGTAGGTGCCATAACATTATAAATAAATCCTGGCATTGTTGTATTAAATGCATTAAAAATAGCAAATAAAATAATATCTGTAGCAATAATACATACTCCTGGACATAAAGAAGCAAACGTTTCATTTAAAGAAGCCGGTACAGAATCAGGTAGTTTGATTCTTCCCCAATTATGTTCTCGCATATAATGATAAGCTTCCACTGTTAAACATGAAATTAGTATGGCTGGTATAAGTCCTTCACCACCAATATAAGAAATTTCAACTGTTTTACCTGCCCAGCCCAATTCAATAGGCGCTATGACAAGCATAAAGAACCCACATACAGATAACATTATTGGAAAGAATGGATCCTTTTTAAAATGTTTACTTAAAAAATTCGCAATTCCAATACAAATATATAAGGACATTGCCCCTAATGTTAGAGCATTTACCCAATTTAATAGTAGACTATTTTTATCAGCAAAAGATGCCCACGCTAATAAAAAACCATTGGTTGTATTTTCAGTAATTGGTGCTGAAGAGATGACTGCAAATATTCCTCCAATGAGAGTAATTGGCATAATTGACATAAACGCATCTCTTATAGCTTTCAAATGGCGTTGTGAACTCATTTTATTAGCAATAGGTAATAATTTGCTTTCGACGATTTGACTCAAAGAATCCATTTTTTATTCCTGGTATATTGTAATTGACCCATCTAAGTAGTCATCTACAATATATGTTCCTTTCTATCAATCTTATTTATCCGTGATTGATTACGGTTTGTGTATTCTGTAATATTGAAATATGTGAATGTGGATTTGTATTTTATTCCTTGTGGCTCGACT
>NZ_JAJDKA010000061.1:0-16823 GCF_020589945.1 Faecalibacillus sp. MSK20_93
CCCTCAACCTACTGATTACAAGTCAGTTGCTCTACCAATTGAGCTAAGCCGGCATCTTCTATAATTTATTTTAAACACTATTTTAATGGTGGAGGCTAACGGGCTCGAACCGCTGACCCTCTGCTTGTAAGGCAGATGCTCTCCCAACTGAGCTAAGCCTCCTTGACTAATGCCCATTTATAATAACACCTCTATACCTTTACGTCAACAGTTTTTTACATTTTTTTCATATTTTTTTATCAGTGATAATGTCATCTAATGGAATATCAAAATCTTCAGATTGATAATGCTCAATATATTGAAATGAATAAGCCAGTCCTATTGTTGGTGCATTAAAATCTTTAAGATATCGATCATAATAACCTCCACCATAGCCCAAACGATAACAATTTGCATCATAACCTACAAGTGGAACAATCATTAAATCAAGAAATTCTTTATTAATTTCTTGTTTATCTATCGGTTCATCAATACCATATTTATTTTTTATCATTTTATCTTGATATAAAGTAAAATACATTTCTTTACCGCGAACTACGGGAACATAAAATTCTTTTTGAGTTTTAAATTCTTCAATTAATTTCCAAGTATCCACTTCATGTTTATAAGATAAATAGATTCCTATTTTTTTACTTTTAATGAAACGTGGATCTTTTTTTAACTTTTCTATAATGAAATGAGATTGTTTTTGATAATCATCAAAAGCCAATCTCATTTGTATCAATTGTTTACGCAATTGTTTTTTATCCAATTCCATTTTCACCAAAGTCCATTTTAATCAATTGATTTAACTCAACAGCATATTCCATTGGTAATTCTCTTGAAAATGGTTCAATAAATCCCATAACAATCATTTCTGTCGCATCTTTTTTAGAAAGACCTCTAGACATTAAATAGAAAAGTTGTTCATCTGAAATTTTAGAAACAGTTGCTTCATGTTCAATTAAAGAATCATTATTTCTAGCATAGTTTGTTGGCACTGTATCACTTGTTGAAATTTGATCTAAGATCAATGTATCACATTCAACTTTACTTTTAGCGTTGATTGCCTTTGGATTATGTTGTACTAACCCACGATAGTTTGTTTTACCACCGTTTTTAGCAATTGACTTAGAAACAATACTACTTGAAGTATTTGGTGCTAAATGAATCATTTTAGCTCCAGAATCCATAATTTGATTTTCTCCAGCAACAGCAATTGTAATACAAGAACCTTTCGCTCCTTCTTCCATTAAAACACAAGTTGGATATTTCATTGTAACAGCAGAACCAATATTTCCATCGACCCATTCCATTTGTCCATTTTTATAAACCTTCGCTCTTTGTGTCACTAAGTTTAAGATATTATTAGACCAGTTTTGAATTGTTGTATAACGGCATTTAGCCCCTTCTAAAACAACAATTTCAACAACTCCTGTATGTAATGAATCTTTTGAATAATTTGGTGCTGTACATCCTTCTACATAATGAATATCAGAACCTTTATCAACAATAATCAATGTTCTTTCAAATTGTCCCATTTGTTCAGAATTGATTCTAAAATAAGATTGTAAAGGTTTTTCTAGTTTTACTCCTGGTGGTACATAAATAAATGAGCCCCCAGACCAAACAGCTCCATTTAAAGCTGAAAACTTATTATCATTATAAGGAATAACTGTATCAAAATACTTTTTAAATAATTCTGGGTATTCTCTTAAACCACTGTCAATATCTAAGAAAATAACACCTTTTTCTTGAACTTCTTTCAACATATTATGATAAACCACTTCTGATTCATATTGAGTTGTTACCCCTGATAAATATTTTTGTTCTGCTTCAGGTATTCCTAGCTTATCAAAAGTATCTTTAATCGTTTCAGGGACTTCTTCCCATTTATTTGTTTGTTTATCAGAAGGTCTAATATAATACGTATACTCATCAAAATCTACTCTGCTTAAATCGACACCCCATGTAGGCATTGGCTTTTTCAAAAAACAATCAAGTGCTTTTAAACGATATTCCAACATCCATTCAGGTTCACCTTTAATAGCAGAGATTTCTCTAACGATATCTTCATTAATTCCTTTAGGTGTTTTAAAAACAGACACATCTTTATCAGGAATCATAGTTTCATCATTTTCCATGAGTTTCCTCCTTTTCACTTTCATCAATTAATTGTGTAATTCCTTTCCATCCAAGAGTTGCACATTTAATTCTATTGGCCTGTTTATGAGTGTTATAAAAAGCAATCGCTTCTTCTAATATTTCAGGATCATAATCTTTTTCAAAAATCATATTCATATAATTTTCAATAATAACCCTTGCTTCATCAATTGTTTTACCAATTAATAATTCTGTCATAATGGAAGTACTTGATGTACAAATCGCACACGCTTCTCCATCAAAGCGAATATCTTCAATCACTCCATTTTCTATTTTTGCTTGTATATCAATATTATCAATACAAGTTTCACTATCCATATTGACTTTTTTATAGCTATCGTCTTCAACTAATTCATGATTACGTGGATTTTCATAATGATCCATAATAATTTGACGAAGCATCATATTATCCAAAGAAGGCATCTAAAAAGTCATCCCCTTTCTTACATACTTCAATAAACTGATCTATTTCTTCTTTTGTATTGTAGAAATAGAATGAAGCTCTTAATGTTTGTGAAACATGTAAATATTCATCTAATATTTTTGCACAGTGTTGACCAGCACGAATGGCAATTCCATACGTATTAAATAAAGATGCTCCATCTTGAGAAAAAACATTTTTAATATTGAAAGCAATTGCTCCAACACCATTTTCATTGTAAATTTCAATGTTATCTAATTCTTTCATCTTTTCAACGGCATATTTTCTAAGCATTGCTTCATGTTCTTCAATATTTTTCATACCAATATTTTGTAAATATTCAATAGCACTACCAAGACCAATGACCCCTTCAATATTAGGTGTTCCCGTTTCAAATTTTGTTGGTGCATTTTTAAGCTTTACTAAACCACAGCTATTGTATCTTGCATTACTTCCTCCACCAAAACGTGTTGGTGTCATTTCTTCCAATAAATGATATTTTCCATATAATACACCTACTCCTGTAGGTCCACACATTTTATGTCCTGAAAAAGCAAAGAAATCAACATCTAAATCTTGAACATCAACAGCATGATGAGGTGCACTTTGAGCCCCATCAACACAAACAATAATATCGTGTTCATGAGCAAAATTACAAATTTCTTTAATTGGTGCTAAATATCCTAAAACATTTGTAATTTGCGCAAGTGAAATAATTTTTGTATGTTCAGTCACTGCTTTTCTGACATTTTCTAAAGTCACTTTTCCTTCTTCGTCCAGATCAATATATTTAATGATAGCTCCTGTATGTTTAGCTACTTCAAACCAAGGAAGCGTATTGCTTGCATGTTCAGCAAGAGTAATCAATACTTCATCTCCTTCTTTTAAATGTGTCATCCCATAACCAAAAGCTACCATATTCAAACTATCTGAAGAACCATAAGTATAAACAACTTCCTCTGGTTTACAATGAATAAAATTAGCAACAATACTTCTTACATGTTCAAATTTTGTATCTACTTCATGTGATAAGTCATAATCTCCACGATGTGCATTTCCAGAATAATTTGTTAAATAATCACAAACACTATCAATCACACATTGAGGTTTTAAAGTTGTTGCCCCATTATCTAAATAAATAAGAGGTTTTCCATGCATCGTCTTTTTAAGCATTGGAAAATCATCTCTAATTTTTAAAACATCTAACATTATAGTCCCACCTTTTCTTTCAAAACATCTGAAAATCTTTCTTTTAAAGATTCTACACTGATAAATTCTAAAACAGGTAAGAAATAACCATAAGTGACTAGATGCATGGCATCTTGTTTAGAAAGACCTCTAGACATTAAATAATAAAGATGATCTTCATCAATCTTTCCAACACTTGCTCCATGGCTTGCTTTAACATCATATTCATCAATATATAAATACGGATTAGCTTGTGCTTTGCACCCTTCATCAAAAACAATAATTTTATTTGTTTGATGTGTATCTGATCCAGACATACCTTTATAAATACGTCCCACACCATCAATAATTAAACTTGCTTTTGATTTAACAATACCATAGTTATCCATATCACCATATGTATGTGGTGCTAAATGTTCTAAAGTCATTTCATAATGTTTATTTTCTTTTTCTTTACTTAAAGAAGCTAAGCGAAGTTTAGCACTTGCTTCCTCTTCAAGTAAACGATATTTTATTTTTGATAAAGTTGTATAATCTGTTAATTCTACATAAGCGCAAGACACTCTTGCATACTTATAAACATCAACATTTTCATCTAAATCAAGTTGAATATTTTGATGACTATTTTTTTCAACATATCTTAAAACTTCACTTGATTCATTGATTTTTATATTTTTTGTATAAGAACAAGACTTTGATGCTTCGTACATTTCTACAAGATCTACATGTAAACGATCTTTAATTTCAATATTAAATTGATAAGTTCCTTCTTCTGTTGTCTTATAAATAATTTGTACTTTTGCATCTTCATTAATCATTAAAGTTTGATTTTGAATTTGAATATCTTGTTTAAAAGATGTTTCTTTGATTGTTCCATTTTCTAAAACAAGATAATTATCAATATCTACTAATCGACTCATTATTTAGCTTTAACCTTATTTCCGCAACTACCTAAAACAATAGGTTGTTTATCTTCTTCAGTTTCAAAATCAAAACCTAGTTCTTTAACCCAACGATAACCTTCTTTATCAATACGATCTATTAATTCTTGTCCTCCACTTAATACAATTTTTCCATCTACTAATATATGAACATGACTAGGTGGTACAAGTTCAAATAATCTTTCATAGTGTGAAACCATCACACAACCAAATGAATCTGATTTCATATCATTGATAGCTTCAGAAACAATTTTTAAAGCATCAACATCTAAACCAGAATCAATTTCATCCAATAATGCAAATTTTGGTTTTAATAATTTCATTTGCAAGATTTCATTTCTTTTCTTTTCTCCACCAGAGAAACCTTCATTTAAATAACGGTGTGCTAAATTTTCGTCCATTTTTAAATCAGCAATATTTTTATCTAATTCTTTAATAAATTTAAATAAAGATACTGGTTTTTCTTGATGAGCATTGAGCGCAGCTCTTAAAAAATCAGAAGTGACAACTCCTGGAATTTCTTGAGGATATTGCATTCCTAAAAAGATTCCTGCTTTCGATCTTTCATCGACTGACATTTCTAAAACATTTTGTCCATCCAAGTAAATACTTCCCTCTGTTACTTGGTATTTAGGGTTTCCCATGATAGCTGATAGCAATGTTGATTTACCATTACCATTAGGTCCCATTAATGCATGTATTTCTCCTGTATTGATTGTTAAATCAACTCCTTTTAGTATTTCTTTATCATCAATACAAACATGTAAATTTTCTATTTTTAAAGTTGACATAAATCAAGCCCCTTTCTACCCACAACATTTTACTAAAATGTCAAAAAAAAAACAATCAATGTGATAATCTTTTGTATTAACAATTTATATTATATCCAAAATATGGTATATTATTTAAACAAAAGGAGTGATAATGTGAAATTTTTGAAATCTTTATTTCAAGTCATATCATCTAAAAAAATTACACAAACCCTGCTAAACTTACTTATTTTATTTTTGATCGTTCTTTTATTAGATATTACAAAAGAAGTATGGGGTGGCGCTTTTAGTATTTTTTGGAAGATTATAAAACCATTCTTTGTAGCATTTGCAATCGCTTATGTTTTAAATCCGCTTATTGAATGGGTACAAAAATATGTAAAAAATCGTGGATTATCTTTAATTATTGTTTATGTAGGAATCATTGCTTGTTTAATACTTATTTTATCACTAGCAATTCCACTTGTAATTAATAGCGTAACAGACCTCTATCCTGCTTTTGAAGACGGTTTGATTTTTATTTCGCGCTTTGTACAAAGTCATTTAGGCTTCAATATTTCTGAAATAACAACTTATATTCAAACAGAAGCAGCGAAGCTTTTACAAGATATGACAGTTATTAATACAACGTTTGATGTTTTAAATTCTGTTATTGTAAAAATTGGAAACGGCTTGATTTATTCAATCCTTGCAATCTATATGTCTATAAAATTTGATAGTATAAGAATTGCAATTAATCATTTTGCAGGAAAATTTGATGAAAACTTACCTGTTTATTTAAAGGAAATCAATATTTCTTTAATTGAATATATTGAAGCTTTTGCTTTAAGTGCTCTTATTCAAGGTCTTACAACAGCTTTTGTCTATTTGGTTATTGGTCATCCAAACTGGATCTTACTTGGTATTTTCTCAGCTATCAGTTCGGTAATCCCTTATGTAGGTCCAATTGTTGCTAATTTACTTGGAATCGTCACTTCAATTACGATGGGGGCAACAAAACTTATTATTTTATTTGTACTGATTTTTATTCAATCAAATGTTGTTCCTTATGTCATTCAACCAAAAATATATTCATCAAAAATCGATTTATCGATTATGTGGGTATTATTTGGTATTTTAACTGGTTCAACTTTGTTTGGTGCATGGGGAATGATCATCGCAATGCCTATTCTTGTTACTATTAAAATCAGTTATCGTGTTTATCGTCAACATAATCCTCAACCTAAAAATGCTTAGCAATTTGCTAAGCATTTTTTTATAACATATTACAAATAATCACTAATAAAATAAAAAGTACTAAAACAAGCGTAAAAGAATTTTCACACTTCATATAAACCCCTCCCTTATATCCTTTTAGTATAAATTATGTAATAAATATGTTTGACCGTGTGTTTTTGCCCATAATATTGAAATAAGTGGGAAAAAATAGTATACTTTTTAAGTCTACAAGAAGGAGGAAAATTATGAAATTTAAAAAATGTGCTGCCTTATTACTTGTAAGTAGCTGCCTTTTGACTGGATGTACAACTTCATCAGCAAAAAAAGTTGATTCAAAATACGTTGTTGCATCTTTAGAAAAAGGAAATAAAACAAAAAATATCTTTGCTGATAATTTATATAAAGATATTATTGATAATTCAAGTAATAATTCAACAGTCTTTACTGCTGTATTACAAAATTTAGTTGATCAAAAATTCCCTGTCAACGATGATATGAAAGAAGATGCTGCTACAATTATTAAACAAATTAAATCAGCATATAAATCTAATTATGGTGATAACTATAAAGATTCATTAAATCAAGCTTTAACATCTGCAGGATATAAGAATTTATCTGAGTATCGTCAAAGAATGATCAAACAAATTCAATATGCTAATTTCTTATTAGATTATATTGATGATCATTTTGATGATGTCTTTAATGATTACTATCAACAATGTGCTCCAAAATATGTAAGTTTAATTAAAATTTCTGTATCTGATACAAGTTCACCTACAGATGATGAAACTTCTAAATTAAACGAAGTTAAAGAATTAATCAGTAATACGGATAAATCATTTGGAGATATTGCTCAAGATTACTCTGATGATTCTACTTCAAGTAAAAAAGGATCATTAGGTATCGTTGATAGTAAAGATACTTCTGGTATTGCAAATAGTTATGGTAAAGATGTCTTTAATGCTATTGAAGCATTAAGTGAAGGACAAGTTTCTGATGTTATTACTGGTGATAACGGATATTATTTTGTAAAAGTAACAAGTACTGATAAAAAAACTTTAAAGAAAGAATTAAAGAAAACTGATATTGATTCTCCTTTATTAGCTTATGATGATTATTTACAATATGTTGTCTATAATTCTTATAAAATCAATTATAAAGATAAAGACATTAAGAAAATCGTTCAAGAAGTTGTTAATAAAGCCTTAGAAGAAAGAAAAACAGAAAGAGGTGAAGCCTAATGAGTTCATTAAAAGATAAGCTTTACCAATATAGATTATTAGTTATTATCGTATGTATTTGTCTTATTGGTGGTTGTGGTTATGGTCTTTATAAAAGCTTTAACAAAAAAGATGATTCCTATGTAACCCATGTAAAAGATGGTGATTCAGCAGTTGTTAAAACAGGTGATGTAACAATTACTAAAGATGATCTTTATGAATATTTCTTAGATAATGATGGGTTAAATATGACTTTAAACAGTGCTATCAATTATGTAGCTGATCAAGAAATTACTGATGAAGACGCTATTAATTCTAAAGTTGAAGAATTAAAACAACAATACCTTCAATATGCTAGTACAAGTGATCTAGAAACTTACGCTAAAGATGCTGGCTATGAAAGTGAAGACGATTTTGTAAAACAAATTTTAGAACCTAATGCAAAAATTCAACTTCTTCAAGAAAAATATGTTGAAGATAATTTCAAAAGTTTAGTTAAAGAATATAAAGTAAAATATCTTAAATATTTTACAGTTGATACTGAATCACAAGCTTTAAAAATTATTAAAGATTGTACAAGCGAAGAATCTTTCACAAATTATTTTAATGAAAATAGTGGAACAGATGCTGGTTTAGTTACAAAAGAATCAAGTAGCGTTGATTCTAAAATCATTAAAAAATTAGATAAATTTACAAAAGATGGTATTTATGCAAAAGCAATTAAAACATCTGAATCTAAATATGCAATTGTTTGGGTTTATAATACAGATAAATCAAATTTAAAAGATGAAATTAAGGAAAGTTTAACTTCCATTTCTAATTTTTCTACAAAATGTGAAACTTCTTATTTAAGAAAGTATAACTTTGATGTTTATGAACCATCAATCAAAAAGAAAATAAAAAAATCTTCTAAAGATTATTTTGAATAAGGTCTCGACCTTATTCTTTTTTTGTTTTAAAATAGAGCTATGGAGGAAAAGAAAATGAGTAACTGTATTTTTTGTAAAATTATTAATAAAGAAATTCCTGGAAAAATCATTTATGAAGATGATGTATGTATTGCTTTTTTAGATTTGTCACAAGCAACTTATGGACATACCCTTGTTATTCCTAAAAAACATTTTGAAAATATTCTTGAAGTTGACGCACAAACATTGGCTCATGTAATGCAAGTCACTCAAAAATTAGCTAAACAAATCGTTGAAAAACTAAACGCTAAGGGATTGAATATTTTAACAAATACAAATGAAGTGGCAGGTCAAACCGTTCATCATTTCCACGTTCATATTTTACCTCGATATGATGAAAAAGAACTTGTTATTGAATTTAATGATCATAGTCAAGATGTTGATTTAAATGAAGTTTATCAAAAAATCGTAAAATAAAAAGATGGTTTTCCATCTTTTTAGAATAAAGAAAGTTGTTCAAAGTCATGAATATCTTTCTTTTTTATTGGTGTTTTTTCTTCAAATTCTTGTAAATATTCAAATATTTCTAAGTAATTACACATCATTTGATATTCTTGGCATTTTTTAAAGAATAAATTCATTAAATCCCTATTATGTGGGCTATTAAGCGTATATTGATCATTATACGTCATTTGATACTTTTCTTTCATACCTGGGAATAAACGATCTAGTTGCTTATAATAATACTCTCTGCTTCCCTCTCTTAAAGTAACTCCCATACCAAAACAAATAATTCCTTTAACTCCTGCTTCATGACATTCTTCTAAAATCTTTAAAATATTTTCTTGGCTATCATTAATAAAAGGCAAGATTGGTGTTAACCAAACAATTGTGGGAATCCCATTTTTATGGAGTTCTTTTAATACTTCTATTCTTCTTTGAGTTGTACAGACACCTGGTTCTAACTTTTGACATAAATTTTCATCAAATGTTGTAAGCGTCATTTGAACAACACATTTTGTTTGTTGGTTAATTTTCTTTAAAAGTTCCAGGTCTCTTAAAATTAAGTCTGACTTCGTAATAAGTGTTACTCCAAAATGATATTGTTCAATAAGTTCTAAAGCCTTTTGTACATGCTTTAATTCTTTTTCTAAAGGCATATATGGATCACACATAGATCCCATTTGAATCATACATTTCTTTCTTTTATGTTTTAAACCATTTTCTAATAAAGATAGCGCATTTTCTTTAACTTCTATATCTTCAAAGTCATGTTCAAAATGATAACACTTGCTTCTTGAATCACAATAAATACAGCCATGTTGACATCCCCTATATAAATTCATTGTATTATCATTAGATAAAATTCCTTTTACTGTTTTATAATGCATATTATAACCCCCATTGCTTATTATTTTAACATAAATTAAAACAATAAGTTTGTCATATTTCAAAAAACACATCAAAAAATTGGATTTAAAAAACGATTTTGTATTTCAAAAATCGTTTATTTCTTCATTATTCTCTTAATTTTATAATAAAGTGTTTTCATATAAGGAATTTCAAACAAATAAGCTGGATGTTCCCAATAGATATACATAATCATTACAAAATAAACAAATACGCCTACAACAACAGATAAAATAAGAGGTAAAAAGACTCTATGAGTAAGTGTAAATAAACCATAATAAATACCTAAAACAATCGCTCCCATAACCAATGAAGCTAATAAAGGAATCACATAAGTTCTTTTTATTTCTTGTTTATAGCCTATTTTTTGACGTAAAGCTTTTTGATTCAAATAACATACTTGAAGCGCATATGTACAGTTACCAAACACTAAAACATAAACCCCTAAAGGTGTAATAAACAATAATAAAGCAATAATGATGATGTGACAGACAAGTGAAAATGCTGCATTTCTTAATGGAACATTCACTTCTCCTAAAGCTTGTAAAATCCCATTTGTAAGTGTTGATAAACCATAAAAGATAATCGCTGGAGATCCTAAAGCAAGCAATAATGTAGCTGTCATAATTGTCGCTTTTTGAGGAAATAAAACACCCATGATTGGATAAGATAATACTGCCATTCCTACTGCCGCTGGAATTAAAATCAACATTGTTACTGACAAACCAGATGTAATATGTGCTTTTGCTTCTTTAACATTTCCAAGTGCCCAAGCAGATGAAATAGAAGGAATAGAAGCTGTAGACATCGCTGAAGCTAGAGCAACTGGCACATTTTGTAAAACAATATATTTTCCTGCATAAACGCCATAATTTGAAATATAAGTAATTTTATCAATATGATGAAATGATTGAGCAAAATAGAAAATATACATATCGATCGTAGTGACTAAATTATATACACAAGTTGCTAGAATGATGGGTGCAATAATATGCATGATCATTCTAAAAATTTCTTGATACGAATCTACTCGTTCTCTCGCTTCTTCATCTTTTTCTTCTACAAAAGTATTTTTCTTTTTTAAATACATAAAAATCATGTAGATCAAACCAACTAAAACACCAGCCCCTGTTCCAAGTGCAGAACCAGCTGCACCATATGATCCTACTTTTGTTGCATCTACACCAAGATATGGTTGAATAAAAATATAGGCAGCTAGCAATGCAACAACTGCATTAAAGATTTGTTCAATGATTTGTGAAACAGATGTATAAATCGTTGTCTTATGTGCTTGAAAATATCCTCTAAATACTCCTAATAAGCCCGATAAAAAAATTGTTGGACATAGGACCCTTAATGCAGGAACAGCATTAACATCCACAATGAATGGTGCCAAGATAAATAATAAAATTGCTGCACTTCCAGCAATGGCACAAACATAGATAAATACACATTTTAATATTCTTTTAACATTTTTATATTCTTTTAAAGCAATCTTCTCTGATATTAATTTAGAAATAGCTGTAGGAATACTATACGATGAAATAAGTAAAACTAACGCATAAATATTATAAGCTGTTGAATAATACCCATTTCCTTCGTCTAAAATCATCGCAGTTAAAGGACTACGATATAAAAGCCCAATGATTCTAACTAAAATTCCTGCAAGTGCTAAAATTGATGCTTGTTTAACAATTGAATTAGAACGACTCATAACGACCTCACTTTCCAAAATTCATTATAACAAATATTACCATAAAACAAAATAAGCAATCTTATGATTGCTTATCTTTTATTCATCAATACCTGTAATGATCCATTTGTCATTTTTCTTTTCTAAAGTAAATGTTGCTGTTAATTTTTCAGTAGGTGCGCTTTTATATGTATCTGTCATGCTTTGATAAAGAATAGGAGCAATACCATCATATACTTTAATTTGATATGCTGATAAACCTTCTTCTTTATAGACTTTAGCAAGTTCATCTTGATGTTCTTCTACATATTGTTGTGCAGTTGTGTTTAATTCACTTTGATCAAAAGATACTTGTGAGTAATCTTTTTGTTTTCCTGTCACTTTAACTGTTGTTTTATCCCCATCTGCTTTGATATCTTTAATTTTGATATCTGTAAATAAATCTTTGAAAATAGCTTTTTTGAATTTATTTGTTTCATCAACAAAAACTTTACCATATTCTTCTTCAGTATATTGGCTTAATTCTTTTTCCATTTTTTCAAGATCCATTCCTGATAAAACATCTTCACTCGCTACCTTTTTAAGTTTTGTAATGTCGCATTCCTTTACATAATCAAAAAAGTTTGTTACAACTTCTTTTTGTTCATCTGTTGATGAAGAAGCACCGCATCCAGCAACAAATACAAGTGCAAATACGCACATTAACTTCATTAACTTTTTCATACTATTCTTATCCCTCCATAGGATAATTATATCATAAAAAAAGAATGAGGACATCCCCATTCTTATAATTCTTCTCCGTTTGTTTCAATAACATGTTTATACCAATCAAATGATTTCTTTTTACTTCTAGAAAAATCACCTTCATGATTATTATTATAGTTAACATAGATAAATCCATAACGTTTATCATATTCACCAGTTGAAGCTGAAACGATATCAATTGGAGACCACATTGTATATCCAAGTAAATCAACACCATCATATTCAACAGCATCTTTCATTGCTTGGATATGTTCTTTTAAGTAATCGATACGGTATTGATCATCAACTGTACCATCTGCTTCTTTTTTATCGTAAGCACCAAATCCATTTTCAACAATCATCATTGGAAGTTCAAAACGGTCATTGAACCAGTTTAGACACCAACGTAATCCAAGTGGGTCAATTTGCCATCCCCAATCTGATGCTTTTAAGTATGTATTTCTTACGAAATCTTCAGGTACATAATCAAATGTTTTTTCATTACGTCCTTGATATTTTGTCGCAAATGACATGTAATATGAGAATCCAATATAATCCACTTTACCTTCAGCTAAGATTTTCTTATCTTCTTCAGTAATGAAATCATATCCTTTTCTTTCAAATTTCTTTAAGATATGACGAGGATAATGACCTCTAGCATGTACTTCTACATACCAATATTTTTGATGCATTGCACCTAAAGCATTCATCACATCTTCTGGTTTTGGTGAAGCTGGATAAACACCATTCATACCAATCATACATCCTACTTGTAAATCAGGATTGATTTCATGTGCAGCTTTTACAGCTAACGCTGAAGCTACTAATTCATGATGTGCTGATAAATACATTAAGTATTCTGCATCGTCACCTTCTTGAAGTAAAACAGCACCTTCTTGAATTAAGTTATGTTGTGTCACATCAGCTTGGTTATTGATTTCATTGAAAGTCATCCAATATTTAACTTTATGTTGATATCTTTCAAAACATACTTTTGCAAATTTAACGAACATATCGATGGCTTGACGATTTCTAAATCCACCATATTCTTTAGCTAATGCCCAAGGTAATTCAAAGTGTGATAATGTAATAACTGGTTCAATACCATATTTATGACATTCATCAAATAAATCATCATAGAATTTTAAACCTTCTTCATTTGGTTCTTTTTCATCTCCTCTAGGGAAAATACGAGTCCATGCAATAGAAGTTCTAAATGCTTTAAATCCCATTTCTGCAAACAAAGCAACATCTTCTTTATAATGATGATAAAAATCAACACCTACATGGTTAGGATAATCTTCACCTTCAATAACACCATCTGTTAAACGTCTTGGTGCACCTGTAACGTTATCTCCTGCTGTTTCTACATCACTACAGCTAATTCCTTTTCCGCCTTCTTGCCAGGCACCTTCACATTGATGGGCAGCAACTGCTCCACCCCATAAAAAGTCTTCTCTAAATCCCATTCTATTTCCTCCTTAAAATACACATTTATCATACCATTTTTTAGTACCATTTGCATTAGTATAATAAAAATTGGTAAAGAAATCTTTACCAATTAGACATATCTGCATATTTGCTCAACGCTTTCTCCTTGATTAAATCTTTTACATAATTCATGTGTACATTTATGATATTTATCAAATGTATGCTGACAATTTTTAACATGACTATAAACTTTCCAATAACCAACACTTAAATATTCTTTCCCTTCAATAAAACCTAAAACATCTGTCATAGGATATCCTAAAAACAAACCGATTTCATGAGGAAAATCATAATCATTGAGGCGTTTTTGTAAATCTAGGATAAGAGTATCTAAAGATGTACAATTATAATTATATTTTTTAAAGATATTTTGGATTTGTTTACATGCACATAATTTATTTAACTTTTCTTTTTGATAAACATAAATCATAGAACGCCCTTTTATTTTAAGTACTTTTAAATAAATATCTTTTTTATTTAAAAGTTCATTATAATATTGGATACATTCTTCTAAATCATCAAGATCATTTAAATTATAAATACATGCAACTTTAAGTTTTGTAAGTGTTGGTGAAGCATAAAAGATTAATCTTCTTTCAAATTCGTGAGCAGACAATGGCATAATTAAGCAATCACTTTTTTGATAGCTTCGATATCTTCGTCACTACCATCATTTTCTACTTTATATAAGCATGGTACATTATATTGTTCAGCAATGACATCTCCCGCTTTACAATAAGCTTCTCCATATCCAGTATCACCACTTACAACAACACCTTTTAGATGTTCACTTTGACTTTGTAAGAATTCATCTACTTCGTAAGGAACATCTCCGAAACCATCAGTATAAGTAAATAAGATATAATCTTCTTCTACGGTTTCACTTCCATCTTCAATTTTTAAAGCATCTTCAATTCCTAATTTAGAAATAATACTTTCAACATTTCCTGTTCTTGATGCATATACGACTTTCATTTTTTTCCTCCTTTAGTTAGCTACAACTAACTCACGATATTATGTTAGCATAAGCTAACTTGACTGTCAAATATTTTCATTCATAGTTTGTCTTATCTAATAAAATATATACAAAAAGCTATAAAGAATTTCTTGATTGACAAGAATAGATTCTTTATAGCTCATCTTTTAATTCATTAAATTTAAAACACCTTCTTCACTATTAATATTAAAGATATTTAATGTAAGTTCATTCAATTTTTCTAGCGATGTTTCTGTGAGTTGTTTTTCTAAAGAACTTGATAAAGTTCCTAGTTTCACTTTAAGCAGTTCTTTTAAAGTACTTTGTTTTTCTTCTTGTCTACCTTTTTCAATTCCAATACTTTCTCCCTCGTTTCTCATTCTTTGAAATAATTGATCCATTGCTACACACATATTGATTTCATCTCCTCCTAGTAAGTCTTCTTCTTTAATGTCTGTATGCGTAAAGATGGCTGCTATCTTAAAACTCTCTGCACAGATCATTCTATTTTTTCTTAATCCTTCATAGTCTCCTTTAAGCATACTTTGACTGATCTCTACTACTTCTTTTAATCGCTGACTTTTAAGTATTCTAGTATCTCTTTTTTTATATTGATGTAAGGAATTTACTTGATTTAATTGTATTATATGTTTAATGATAATTTGTCTCATATTTGTTTCATTTCTATTATTATTTTATCTTCTTTTTTCCTTCTTTCAATGGACGGATAGTCCAATAAAAAAGATGCTTACATTTAATTGTAAGCATCTTGATTTTCATCTTCATCTAAATAATCTCTATAATCTATACTAAAGAAATGATGATGATTCATTTTCCATAAATTTGGATTAAAATCATCTAATTGATGATTAATAATAATTTCATTAATAAGTACAGACAATCCTAAAACATCTACTAATAAATCTGGTTGGTTTAATATTTGAATCGTATTAGCAACAAATATTTGAATCAAATCTGTTGGTTCATCTTGATCAAAGAATAAATCAACAGCTTCATTTATTGCATCAATATCACATTTTTTTATAGTTCCTACTGTTTCTACAAATATTTTATTTAACTCATAAGCAGCATCTTTATATGTGTCTAATTCCACAGAAATCATTTCTTCATTTAATTGTGGATTAAGCCTTATAAACTCTTGAATATATTCTTCTTTGTATTCATTAATTGTATTAAAGATCGTATTCGTATATGCCGCTAAAGCGGGTGCATCAAGTCCTATATGATGAACAAGTTGATCAAAAATATAATCAATTCTTTCAACATCATTATTTGAAATACGATCATGATACATAATTTCTGTAAATTCATCTGTTAAGTTTTGGATACGTTCTCTATTATTTGCATACGTACTGATTTCGTTTAATACTTTTTGATTGATATTATTCATTTCATAAATGATAGCTGATTTTTCAACATCATCCATCATTGTTTCAACTTCACTTTTTTCAAATAAATCATTAATATTAATTTTAAATTGTTTCATGATTATCCCCTTTCAGTTATTCCTATTTAATCATATATTTAAAATAATGTGAATATTATCCGTATACTATTATATAACATTATTTCTCGATAATCATTAGCTAAATAATCCAAAAAAAGGGGATGTTACGAAATAATTTTAAAATGGACCCTGTAAAACGGACACAAGAAAAAAAGTACTTTGGTGCTTAGTCC
>NZ_JAJDKA010000062.1:0-15279 GCF_020589945.1 Faecalibacillus sp. MSK20_93
CATTCAATTGATCACAGCTTTCTTTAATCAACTCCTTTAAGCGATCATCCACACCGTCTACAAGAACGGGACGTCGATATTTTGGACAGAAGACAACATGATATTTGCAGGAATAGGTCACATTATTATTCGATTTGCATTTCATGGGTACATTATACTGCTTAAGGTTATCTAACGCTATACGTTATTGATAAAAACTTAAAAAGTTGCCTTATATCTCCACAGCTAAAGCTGGAAGCTTTACAGCAACATTTGGTAATTCACTAATCCTCTAACTTTTACAACGTCTTGATTTACTGTCTTGATTTACTGTCTTGGTTTTACGTTTACCTTTTGGACTTCGATTTGTAATGCAATCTCATCCACCATTTAGCCTTATATCAAGTTTCTGTTCGTACGCTCAAAAGAATCACTACACCACTTCCTCCATCCTTGCCATCACTGACGACGACTTGTGGTTCATTACACTTGCGGTAAATACCTGTGGTTGGTTTATCTCCAACTGAATTAGTGCCATGCCCGGCACACATTAAAAAAATCGCTTGATATTATCTATCAAACGATTCTTTCATTAATCTAATTGTATTTGTTTTACAATTTCATTATCAAATGTTTTAATTGTAAAACAGTCATTTTCATAAATACCATAACTGTTCGTACCTTCTTTAGGTAAAGAAATCGAAGACGGATTTAAAATATAAATACCGTTTTCTTTTTTAGCAAGTGGTTTATGAAAATGTCCATAAATCAAAATATCATTTTCATTTAATAAAGGAAGTTGATCTTCATTAAATAAATGTCCATGTGTCATAAAGAAATGATGTTGATCAACATCCATCAAAGCATAGTCACTACGCATAGGGAAATCTAAAACCATTTGATCAACTTCACTATCACAATTTCCTCTAACTGCAATAATATCCTTCTTTAAAGGATTTAATAAAGCAATAACCTTCTTACAATTATAATCCTTAGGTAAATCATTACGTGGTCCATGATATAAAATATCCCCTAAAATAATAAGTTTATCCGCTTTTTCTTCATGATATTTTTCAATGGCCCTATTTGCCCAATAATAAGAACCATGAATATCTGATATAAACATTACTTTCATACAATTACGCTCTTCTAATTGTTTTGATCACAACTGGTGTTGTTGGACAATCTTGGAAGTTTGTAGGGACATTGGCAATTTGATCTACAATATCTAAACCTTCAGTAATTTTACCAAATGCAGCATATTCACCATCTAAATGTGGTGCTGGTTTATGCATAATAAAGAATTGTGAAGATGCTGAATCTTTGATCATTGTTCTAGCCATAGATAAAACACCTTCTGTATGTTTTAATTCATTGTTAACACCATTGCTTTTAAATTCGCCTTTAATAGAATCACAATGTTTTTCTTTAAAGTCTTTTGTATATCCCCCACCTTGAATCATAAATCCTGGGATAACTCTATGGAAAATCAATCCTGCAAAAAAATCTTCATCAATTAATTTTAAAAAGTTTTCTACTGTAATTGGTGCAACTTCAGGATAAAGTTCTCCTTTCATCACATCTCCATTTTCCATTTCAATTTCAATTAATACTTTTTCCATTCTCTAATTCTCCTTATCTACAACATCTACATCAACAACCTTATTTTCAATAGATTGTTGTTTTTCTTTTTTCTTCTTCTTTAAAAGAAATCTTACTACAAAATAAACAAGTACAACTCCTGCCGCAATTCCAAATAACCAAACAATATTCTTTACTTGATCAAATTGATAAGCTGTCGCTACCACTAAACATAAGTTAATAATATTCATTGATCCTGCTAATTTATATTTTTGATTAACAATAAAATTTAAGGAAAGCGCAGATGAAGCAAATAACCCAACAATAAGCATAACTTCCATACTATGTACCTCCTTGTATCATTCTATCATAATAGAATCATTTTTGTTATATATTATTTAGTATGGACACTTGCATTAAGCATGTCAGTAATAGATATCATTGTAAAATTACTTCTATATATAACAAAAATAACTACCTCTTGTTTCTAGAAAAATGTGTGATAGTTATTTCATACTATTAAAATCCAAGGTAAACCGTTTGTTGTTCTTTTTTCATATTCATTATAATTAATTTTTTAAACAATTCTATAAAATCTTATCTATCTAATTTCATATATAACAGCGGATAAGGGTTTCCTGCTTCATCTAATTCTGTTTTCTTGTATGTTTTAAATCTCATTACTTCATAAAAACCAATAGCCTGCGGATTTTGCTCATTTACCGTTAATTCACAAACACCATAATTCTTCATACTATATTGTAGTAAAGCTTTACCTAGCCCTTTTCCTCTTTGGTTAGAAGCTATAAACAACATCTCTAATTTATGATTTTCAATTCCCATAAATCCCACAGCATCATCATTATCTACAACCATCAAATGTTCAACATTCTTTAATGCCATTGGAATATATTCTTTAATATGTTCAATTTCTTGTTCATTTAAAAATGTATGTGTGGCTTTTACAGAATCTTCCCAAACATTTACAGTGTATTTAATAGTTCATCATTTCTATCTTTTATCTCAATTATTTTCACTGATCATTTTCACCCTATTCTCTCTACCCATATTTATCATCGATTTCTTTCACTTTAACTATGATAATATAATTATATGAAATAGCCCTACCAAATAGGTAGGGTCATTTATTTTGTTAATATCTTTTTTATTTAGCAAATTGTTTAATTGCATTAGCAACAGCTGCTGTCACATCTTTATTGAAGATTTTTGGCATGATATTTTCTTCATTTAAATCTTCATCACTGATTGTATCTGCAATAGCTTTAGCCACAGCTACTTTCATTTCTGGTGTAATCGAAGGAACTCTTGCTTCTAATGCTCCTTTAAAAATACCAGGGAAAGCTAAAACATTATTAATTTGATTTGGATAATCAGAACGACCTGTTCCAACAACTCTTGCTCCTGCTGCTTTGGCTTTTTGATAAGTAATTTCTGGTTCAGGATTTGCCATTGCAAAGATAATTGGATCATTGTTCATTGAATGAACCATTTCATCAGTTACTAGATTTGGTTTAGAAACACCTACAAAAACATCTGCACCTTTTAATGCATCGGCTAATGTACCTTGCATATTATCAGGATTAGTAATATCACATAAAGCACGCTTATGAGGAATAAGTCCTTCTTGTCTATCTTTATATAAAATTCCAAATTCATCCACTGCAATAATTTTACCAACACCGGCTGTATGCATCATTTTAATAATAGCTGTTCCTGCAGCTCCTGGCCCATTTAAAACAACTGTAATATCTTTGATATCTTTTTTTGTCACTCTTAAAGCGTTATATAAGGCCGCTAAAACAACAACAGCTGTTCCATGTTGATCATCATGGAATACAGGAATATCTAACATTTGATCTAATCTTTCTTCGATTTCAAAACAATCTGGAGAAGCAATATCTTCTAAGTTGATTCCACCAAAACATGGTGCAATATTTTTAACTGTTTGAATCAATTCTTCTTTATCTTGTGTATCTAAACAAATAGGTACCGCATTGACATCTCCGAATTTTTTAAATAGAGCAGCTTTTCCTTCCATGACTGGAATCGAAGCTTTGGCTCCTATATTTCCAAGTCCTAAAACAGCTGTTCCATTTGAGACAACAGCAATTGTATTTGATTTTGTTGTATAACGATAAACATCTTCTTCATTTTCAGCAATCTTACGACAAGGTTCAGCAACCCCTGGCGTATAAACAACAGACATATCATCCATTGTATTAATTTCACAATTTAATTCCGTATGTATTTTTCCTTGATGTTTTTCATGTAATTTCAAGGCTTCTTCATAATAATTCATTTTCATCACCCGCCACTATTATACCTATAAAATAGACAATTCGTCTAATCTTTTTTATCTAAAACATAACCATGATCCATTGGTCCTTGTCCTTGTCCTAAATCAAGCATTGCCGCAAGCGCTCCCGAAATATAATCTTTAGCTTTTTTAACAGCATTTTCCAAATTTTCACCTCGTGCTAAATAAGAAGCAATCGCACTTGATAAAGTACATCCTGTTCCATGGGTATTATTGTTATTAATACGTTTTCCTTTAAACCATTGATAATTACCTTCTTTATAAAGTAAATCATTGGCATCATTGATTTGATGTCCGCCTTTAAGTAACACTGCACAATGATAATGATCTCCAATATATTTAGCTGCTGTTAACATTTCTTCTTCATTATTGATTTTTAATCCTGATAAAACTTCGGCTTCAGGAATATTTGGTGTTAAAACCGTTGCGAGTGGGAAGAGATTTGCTTTTAATGTATCAATAGCTTCATCACTAATAAGTTTTGCCCCACTTGTAGCCACCATCACAGGATCAACAACGATATTACGTGCATGATATTGTTTTAACTTTCCACTAATAGATAAAATGACTTCTTTTTGAGAAACCATTCCAATTTTAACAGCCATTGGATAAATATCTGTAAACACACTATCCATTTGACTAGCCACAAAAGAAGCATCAACATCATAAATAGCATCCACTCCTGTGGTATTTTGAGCCGTTAATGCTGCAATAACTGACATAGCATAAACACGATTAGCAAGCATTGTTTTTAAATCTGCCTGAATTCCTGCACCTCCACTACTATCACTACCTGCAATTGTAAGGCAAGTTGGCATTTTATTAGAGATAACTCTTTGAATTTTATCTTTTAACATACAACTTGCTTTTTGGATATCATCACTTCCAAAGATACTTGAAACGATAGCAACACCATCAATAGCAACCCCCATAAATTCTAAGATATTCACTTGATTAATACCACCAATAGCAACCACAGGAATATCAACTTTTTGACAAATTTCATTTAATGTTTCCATTGAAATATTTTGTGCATCATCTTTTGTTTGAGTTGCAAAAATAGCTCCGACACCTAAATAATCAGCCCCATTTTCTAAAGCTATTTTTGCTTCTTCATAATTATGTGCAGATACACCAATAATTTTATCTTCACCTAATATTTTTCTTGCTTCTTTTAAATTTAAATCATCTTGCCCAATATGGACCCCATCTGCATCAATTTCTTTACACAATTCAACATCATCATTAATAATCAAAGGAACATGATGTTTTTGACACACGCTTTGAACATCCAATGCTTCTTGTTTAAATGCTTCATGTGTCATTTCTTTTTCTCTTAGTTGAATCATTGTTACACCACCAAGAATGGCTTCTTCAACTAATTCCGACATTTTTCTTCCTTTTAAATATTTTGAATCTGTTACTCCATACAATAATAAATCTTCTTTATTTAATTTCATCAAATTTCCTTCTTTCTTTACAATATTCTTTTTTTTCCCTGGAAATAAAAAGAGAGTCCTGTTGAACTCTGTTAACGTCTATATCTCCTACGTTGGCATTATCCAAATCAGGTTATGGGTCTAAGTCAATACTTACTCTCAGCAAAAAGCTCCCCGTTTCCTTTATTATAATTTTTTTAATAAAAATTGTCTATTTTTATTCATATTATTTATGTTTTTGTTCAAACTATAAAAGGAGGTGCTTTCATGAAATTATGTATTACAGCAGGTAACTATCACATTTTTAAATTAATGATTAAAAATCATAAAGATTCTCGCATTCAATTAAAAAACATTCATCCTTTAGATTTTGACCTTGTTTTTGATGTTTATACATCTTTAGATCAAAAAACAGTTATTTCTATACTTAGCCATGAATTACGTTATTCCCCTTTTATGTATCTATGCCCTGGTTTTAAAGTCATTCCTTTAAAAAAACGTCTTCCTCATGGTACAAAAGAATCAACTACTCCTTTAAATCTTTCTTTTAATTGAATAATTTATATTAAAAAACAGTTCGAGATAGCATCTATTTCAAACTGTTTATTTTTTAATTAATAATTTTTAAAACATCTTCTTCACTTGTTACATTAAGTTTTTTCTAGCGATGTATTTGTGTCAAACTTGTTTCATTTCTATGATTATTTTAGTTTTCCTCTTTTTTCTTTCAATGGACAAATAGTTCAAAATATTTTCCATTAAATTTATTTTTTATTGATCAACATATAGCAAAAAAGATGATGTTTTTACGCACCATCTTATTTTTTTTAATTGGAATCCATATTTTAACGGGTCTTCTGGATCTATCACAAGTTGATTAAAAGCTGTATAAATATACTATTTTTCCAATTTAATTTTTAATAAATCATCAATAACATTCTTTATATCTTCACTTATACAATATGCTCTTTTTTCCATGGATTGAGGACAATAAGTATCTTTATTAATACAAATATAAGTTGCATTTTTATTTTTTTCAACAAATCTAAAAAATGGATATTTAATAATACCTGGTGTATTTTGTCCTACACCTAATTCAAGATAAACAATTTTTAAATCTTGATGTCTTCTGATAAAATCTTGATATCTAAAATAAGCTTGATGCCATCCTTCATCTTCAACAAAAGTATCATCACATCTTAAATTCATTGTCATTGGTTTTCCACAATGAGGACAATAAGGAATTAAAGATGTAGGAATTTTCATATCCTTTTGTTGTTCAATCATCTTTTTAATAAGTTCTTCATTATCATATGTTTCTTGATGACAAGGAGATGAACATTGAAATAAGCCATAATCCCCTTGTGTATAAAATAATCTTTGTTTATCAAAATTTGCTTTTTGAAAACAATGATCCACATTAGTTGTTAAAACAAAATAATCTTTATCTTTAACAAGTTGAAAGAGTTTTTGATATAAATCTAAATGATCTACATAACGATTATAATAGATATGTCTTGACCACCAAGCCCAATATTCTTCTAAAGTATCGTAAGGATAAAAACCTCCTGAATACATATCATGAATTCCATATTTTTCTTCAAAATCACTAAAATACTTATTAAATCTTTCTCCTGCATATTCATATCCAGCAGCCGTAGAAAGTCCTGCACCTGCTCCAATAACAATAGCATCCGCTTCTTGTATTTTAGCGCAAATATCTTTCATAGATGTCTCGATCTTCGTCTTTGAAAACATTAAAAATCACCTTCTTTATACTTGTTTCATTTTTTAAATATTCTTTAACTGTTTTAATTGCAATCTTTGTTGCAAGTTCTTTAGGAAAGTGGAATTCACCAGTAGAAATACAACAAAAAGCAATACTTTCTAAATGATATGCATCTGCAAGTTCTAAACAACTACGGTAACATGATGCCAGTAATTCTTCATCTTTTTTAGCCACCGTTGAATAAATAATCGGACCTACTGTATGTAAGATATAACGACTTGGTAAATTATAAGCTTTAGTTATTTTAGCTTTTCCTGTAGCTTCTTGTTTTCCTTGTTTTTCCATTATTTGATAACAAGCATATCGAAGTTGCATTCCAGCATAGCTGTGGATACAATTATCAATACAACGATGATGAGGAATATAACATCCTGTCATTTGACTATTAGCAGCATTAACGATGGCATCACATTTTAAAGTTGTAATATCTCCTTGCCACAAATAAATACCTTCTTGGATAGGTTTTAAATCATTGACATCTACAATTCCTTTTTCTTCAATTGCTGTTTGTAAATAAGCATCTTGAATACGATAAAATTCACTTTTTATTTTTTTTGGTTCTCGAACATTCATCAAATCCCTCAATAAAAGTTTTTGTGAACCTTCATTTTGAGGAATTTCAAGATGACGATATTCTTCTCTTTCATCAAGTAATTCTTGAATCAAATATTTTCTTCTTTCTTCTTGGTTCATCTAAATTCCCCTTTCTATCGCACGAACAGGACATATTTCTAGACATCTTCCACAACTTAAACAATGTCTTTGATCAATTTTTACTTTTTGATCAACATGAATACATTTTTGTGGGCAAAGATCTAAACATTTTAAACATCCAGTACATGTATCATTAATAAAATATCCTGTTTCTTTTTCAATACTTCCAATTGCAAATGTTTCTTTAATAATATTACTCGGATCAGTAATATCAAAATATTCACCTGTTGCCTCATATAAACAAAAAACTTCTAATATATCTCTTGTATTTTCAGGATATATTTTTTGCATATACGTATTTTTTTGAAAGATTTCTTTTAAATACGTATGATGAATACATTTAACTTTTCCTTTTAAAGAAATTGCTCTTTTATCTTTTAAAGCAGTTAATGACATATAATTTTGTTGGATAAGTTGTTGATAAAAGGCTTTCCCTTTAGCCGTCAGAAAATATATACCTTTTTCATCATAAAGCATCATATCGATTGCTCTTGTTTGTGGATACCCTTGTTGATCTAATGTAGCAACAACTGTTGAATGAAATTCATCTACTAACATCTTTAAATAGTTCATCTCTTGCATACCTCTTTTCTTTTATTTATAATAGTATATATAATATACTAAGTATCTCTTAGATACTAAAGGAGACAAAAATGGAAAAACAACAATTACCTGCTTGCCCAGTTGAAACAACCTTAACACTTATTAGTGATAAATGGAAAGTCTTGATTTTAAGAGATCTTCTTCCTGGTACTAAACGTTTTGGTGAATTGAAGAAATCAATTGGTCACGTTAGCCAAAAGGTTTTAACAGCCCAACTTAGACAAATGGAACAAAGTGGTTTACTAACACGTACCGTTTATCCTGAAGTTCCTCCACGCGTTGAATATTCTTTAACGGAACTTGGTTATAGTTTAAAACCTATTTTAGATGCGATGTCTATTTGGGGAGAAAATTATAAAGAAAATTATTATCAAGATTAGGACTCGTTTTTAGAAACGAGTTTTTTTACGAAATTATTTGCTGGATATTTGATAATATTTTCAGGAGTATCAAATTGTTGAATTTGATAATTTGAAATACATTGTTGTGGACAATTCTTTTGACATAAGCCACATTGAATACATTGATTACTAATGATAAATCCTTTAGGTTTTATCTCTTTATTCATTGAAAAACTTTCTCTATAAATAGGTTCTTTGCCTAAATCAAAGAATTCTAGTTAACCTTCTTCAAGACAAAAGGCTTCTAAAATATAACGACTCTCATTTGGATAAACATCATTCATTGATGAATTATGTTTAAAAATACGATCTATCCAATATTTTTGATTTTCTAATCGTTTAACAAGTCCATTTAACCGAACCATTTGATACTCTTTATTCATTCCTGTAATTGCAACGTATGGTTGATTTTTTAATTGTTTATAAAAATCTTTTCCTCTTGCTGTACAAAAATATAATTTACTATCTTCAACCAACATCACATCTATAATTCTTACTTGTGGTTGATTATTTTCATCAACGGTTGCAAAAGCAACATCTTTGATTTCTCTTAAAATATTTAAACAAGTTGAAACATTCATTGTTGTGCCTCCTTTTTCGTTTTTCATTATAATTTTATTTCTAATAAAAAAAAGTACGCACAATATTGTGGTATAGTTACCTTTTAGTAACCAATAAAAAAAGCTACGATTTAAAATCGTAACTTTCTTGATTATTCCGTTTCAAATTGACTGTAATAAAGTTGATGATAATAACCATGTTTTTGAAGCAATTCTTCATGATTACCAATTTCTACAATATGTCCTTGATCCATAACGATGATTTGATTGGCATTTTTAATCGTTGATAAACGGTGAGCAACAATAAAGGTTGTTCTTCCTTTCATCATTTCATCAAAAGCTTTTTGAATTTGTAATTCTGTACGCGTATCGATTGAACTTGTTGCTTCATCTAAAATCAACATTGGTGGATGTGTTAACATAATACGTGCAATACACACAAGTTGCATTTGTCCTTGAGACATATTTCCACCATCTTCTTCAACCATTGTATCGTATCCTTGAGGAAGAGACATAATATATTTATGCACACGTGCTTTTTTAGCTGCTTCAATGATTTCTTCATCACTAGCTTTTGTTTTTCCATAAGCAATATTTTCTTTAATAGTTCCTTTAAATAACCAACTATCTTGTAAAACCATACCGTACATTTTTCTTAAATCATCACGGTTCATATCTTCAATATTAACACCATCAATTGTAATTTTTCCACCTTGAGGATCATAGAAACGCATTAATAAGTTAATTAATGTTGTTTTTCCACAACCTGTTTTACCTACAATAGCTGTCATTGTTCCTGGTTTAGCTTCATAGTTAAAATCTTGAATTAATGGTTTACTTGGATCATAACTGAAATTTAAATGGTCAATGATAATATGTCCTTGTTTATTTTCAATGATTTTAGATGTTGTTAATTCTTGGATTGTTTCTTCATCTAATAATGCAAAGACTCTTTGACTGGCAGCAATGGCTGTTTGCATTTCTGACATAACGGATGATATTTCGTTAAATGGTTTTGTATATTGGTTAGCATATGTTAAAAAGCTTGAAAGAATACCTACTGTAAATGAACCATTTAATACTTGAAATGCTCCAAAGATACCAACAGCAGCATAAACAATACTATTAACTAAACGTGTTGTGGGATTAATTAAAGCCCCATAAAATTGTGAAATAACCCCACTTTTATGCATACGTTCATTGATTTCATTAAACTTTTCTTCGTTTTGTTCTTGATAATCAAAAATATTAACAATTTTTTGATTACCTATCATTTCTTCACAATAACCATTCATTTCCCCTCTTAAAGCAAGTTGTTCTTGGAAATAAGAATGTGTTCTTTTAACAATCAAAGAAGCGACAAGTAAAGAAAGTGGTGTTAAAACAACCACAATTACAGCTACCGAAAAATGAATATAAGCCATAATCAAAATCGTTCCTACAATTGTTGCAATTCCTGTAAGCAAGGATGTAAAACTTTGTAATAAACCTTGTCCAATTAAATCAATATCATTGATCAATCTTCCTAAAATATCTCCATGACTTGTAGCATCAATATATTTTAAAGGAAGAACTTGAATTTGATCAAATACTCTATTTCTTAAATCATTCGTAATATTATAAGTAATTGTATTTGTAATTTGTCCCATGATCCATTGAATCAAAGAAATAATTAAAATAACAATTCCAATAAAAATAAGTTTGTTCAATAACGCTTGAAAATGAACTTGATTCTTTCCAACCAATAAATCTATTGCTTGACCTATTAAAACAGGTGTAAGTAAAGTAAAGACAACAGAGACAATTGATAAAAGTGTTAATAACATAATTAAAAAACGATAAGGTTTACAATATGTAAGCAATCTTTTAATTGTTTTTTTATCCATTGTAATCACCATCCTTACTATTTTGAGATTCATAAATTTCTTTATAAACCGTACAATTCTTTAATAATTCTTCATGACAATCAAAACCAACAAGTTCACCATGATACAAAACCATAATACGATCACATCTTTTTAAAGACGCTGTTCTTTGAGAAATAACAATTTTTGTCATTTCTTTTAATTCTTGTAATTGTTTTTGTAAAGCAGCATCTGTTGCATAGTCTAACGCACTTGAGCAATCATCTAAAACTAAAATATCCGCTTGTTTATAAAGCGCTCTAGCTATTGTTAAACGTTGTCTTTGTCCACCAGAGAAGTTTTTCCCTCCTTGAACAACAGCACTTTCTATTCCTTGAGGAAGACAACTTACAAATTCTTTAGCTTGTGAAACTTCTAAAGCTTTATTCATTGTTTCTTCTTGATAAGGTTTTGACATACAAATATTTTCTTTAATTATTCCTGAAATCAATGATGTATTTTGTAAAACATAACTGATATGTTGTCTTAATGTTTCTAGTTTATAATCTTGAATATTTTTACCAGCTATTTTAATTTGTCCACTTCTAACATCATAATTTCTTCCAATAAGGGATACTAGTGTTGATTTACCAGCACCCGTTCCTCCAATAATTCCTACTGTTTCACCTTTATTGATCGTAAATGATAAGTTGTGTAACACATCTTTTTGAAGATATCCAAAGTTGACATCTTTAAATTCAATCATCTTTTCATCAGGAATAAGGGTTGAATAACTTCCTTGATTTTCTACTTGTGGTGTTGTTTCAAGTACTTCAAAAACTCTTTGATAACTTGCTGTAGCTTTATTGTAGATTGATAAAACATTCGCAAAGACAATGAGTGCTTGTAAAATACTATTCATATAGTTAATTAAGGCAATAACTTCCCCTTGAGAAAGACTTCCTACATTGACTTGGAAACCACTAGCATAAATAATAATAATGATTGCAAAGTTTACAATTAAATAAGTAAAGGGATTTAATAAAGCTTGTATTTTACCTACTTTTACTTGTTCATCTTTTTGATTTTTTGTTTCTAAATTAAATCTTTTTACTTCATGATTTTGATTTGAAAAAGCACGAATAACACGTACACCTTTTAAGTTTTCTCTTGCTATTAAAGCAATCTTATCTAATAACTTTTGAATACGAGAGAAATAAGGCATTGAAATAATTGTAATTGATAACATCGATACCGCTAAAATAACAGCTCCTACAACAAAGATCATTGATAAAGAACCACTGATCATAAAAGCCATAAATAATGAACCAATCATTAAAAATGGAGCTCTTGACGTAAGACGAATCGTCATCGCTACAGCTAATTGAATTTGTACCACATCATTAATAAGCCTTGTAACTAATGATGGTGCTGTAAGGGCATCTAAATTGGCATCATCATATTTATTGATTTGATGATACATGTCTTTTCTAAGTTGTGTCCCCACACTTTGTGATGTAAGGGAAGCATACCATTGACAAACAAGTGCAAATAAATAACCAAAAACAGCTAAACCAATAAGGACGAGCCCACATTTTAAAATATAATTGGTATCTTTATAAGCAATTCCTTTATCAATGACAGAGGCCATAACAACGGGAACACATAATTCTAAAGCAGCTTCAAAGATTTTAAATAAAAAACCTAAAGTTGCTGAAAACTTAAACTCCTTTACATATTTTAATAGTTTCATATTCTTCACCTCTGCGTTATTATATGATAAGATTTATCTATATGTAAAATATATATATTATATATTAATTATATTTAATAAATATATTATTCCCATTTGAAGGAGTTTTATGATGGATATTAGACAAATGAAATATTTTAAAACTATTGTAGAAGAAGGAACGATTTCTAAAGCTGCTAAAAAGCTTCATATGGCTCAACCACCTTTATCAATGCAACTTAAACAATTAGAAGAAGAATTAAGTGTTATACTTTTAAAAAGAGGTAATAAACAAGTTGAATTAACAGAGGCTGGCAATCGTTTTTATAAAAGATGTTTACAAATCTTAGATTTAACTGAAATTACTAAAAATGAATTAAAACAATCTTATCAAGATGTTTTAAGAATTGGTATTACTTCTTCTAATAGTGGTTTAATTCAACAAGAAAGTATTCAAGAATTTATTAAAAAAAATAAACATGTTCAATATGCTATCCATGAAGGGTCTACTTATGAAATTCTTGATTTATTATTATCACATAATATTGATTTAGGAATTGTTAGAACACCTTTTGATACTTCCCAAGTAAATACTTTTTATTTAGAAAAAGAACCGATGATTGCTATTGGAAAAAAAGAATATTTTATAAATACTAAAAGAAAAATAAAAGATTTTAAAGATACTCCTTTAATTATTCATCAAAGATATCTGCCTTTAATCAATGATTATTGTTTAAATAAACTAATTCAAATTCAATTAAAAGTAACTTGTGATGATAGTAGAACGTCTCTTATTTGGGCCAATAGTGGTATTGGAGTAGCAATTTGTCCAATGAGTAGTTTAGCTTTACCTTATGACCATTCTCTTGTTTATACGATTTTAGAAGATAAAAATTTATATACAGGAATCGCTTTTATTACCAGAAAAAACGAAGAAGTTTCAGCTTTATTAAATGAATTTATAGAACGTTTTAAATAGAGGAAAAACAAATGATACAATACTAAAAATACCAATTACCTATTAAATTATTAGATATTTATTTTGAAGATCATCATACAAAAACAGCTAAACATTATCATACTAGTATTGAAATTTTGATTCCCGTTTTAGGAAAACTAAAATTATTTATTACTGATAAAGAATTGATTATTCCTCAAGGAAGCTTATATATTATTAATAGTCAAGAAATTCATGGGATGCATCATACGGAAGATACTGATATCTATAAAGGATATGCACTTCAAATAAATTATGATTTTATTAAAAAATATTATCCAGCTATTGATAATTATCAATTTATTCAACCTAATCATAAAATCAAAGAAAAGATATTGTTAGACATTTTTAAAATTATTGCAGCTTATGATCATAGCAATCAATTTCAAAGAATAGAAATTGAAAGTTATATTTTACATCTTTTATATACGTTGCTTTCAAATACTTTAGATAAAAAACAAATTTAAATTTACAAACTTTACATGATAAAAGAATAATAAGAATGACACAATATATTGACTTACATTATAACGAAGATCTTTCAATTGATAATATAGCGCAACACTTTAATATATCTACAGGATATTTATCACATTATTTTAAAAGTCATTTAAACGTTACAGTTAAAGAATATCTTATTGCTGTTCGTTTAAAAAAGGCAAGACAGGATGTTTTGTTTTCAAATTATACAATTTTAGAAATTGCTTATTTACATGGCTTTCCAAATTTAAAATCATTTATTAATGATTTTAAAAAAGTTTATCATGATACACCAGCAAAATATCGTGAAAAAGTTAGAAAATAACATTAAAGAAGTACGTTTTTAACATTTATGTAAACTCTTTCAATGATAAGGTTTTACTTGTCAAAAAAAGGGAGGAAAAAAATGTTAAAAAAGATATTTAGTTTATTTGTATGTGCGATGATGTGTCTCATATCAACAAATCTTGTTTTTGCTGATGGAACAGTTGATATTCATGGAACATACAGTATTCACATTGGTGGTTATGATTGGGGAAGTGCAACTGATAATAAAAAAGCAGAAAATAATCCATCACAAGCAATAAAAACTGGAGATACTGCTCATGGTGAAATTTATGCAATGATCATGATGTTTGCTGCAGCTGGATATGTTTTCTTTAAACAAAGAAAAGAAGCTTAATTTATAGACTCATTAAATTGCTTATGCAATTTAGTGAGTTTTTTTATTTAAAAAAAAAAGAGGATATTTCTATCCTCTAGGTAATATTAGTTATTAATTAATTTATCTTCATCAGACCAAGAATATAATTTTCTGATTTC
>NZ_JAJDKA010000063.1:0-15154 GCF_020589945.1 Faecalibacillus sp. MSK20_93
AAAACTGGTTACTTCCAGATAATACGGCAAGGTCGCCGTCCTCGGTAATCTGTGTCACATATAAGCCCTTAATCTGTTCGGACTTATCGCCAGCCTGCATATATGCACCCTCTAACAAGTAGCCGTTTGGAGCTTTTGTTTCCTCAACAGTAAGTGTCCCAAGTGGAAGAACCGCCTTGCCGTCCTGCATATAGAAACTGTCGCCAGATACCTTGTATGCGTCCACTAATTTTGTGATGTAGTGGGTTGTCCCGTCGCTGTCTGTTTCAGCGATTGTCTTTGTAACCCATGTACGAGTAGCTTCGGCAGGGAGATTGTCTTTATTGTAGAAGCCTGCATAATACTTCCATGTAAATTCCGCACCTGCTAGAGAAGCGTTCCCCTGCGGATTGTCTTTCTGTGTTTCCATATCAATCTTGAAAAGCTCAATCAAAGTGTCTGTTACTTTTGGTGTATCAGATACATTCAAGGTCGCTGTCTTTCCAGCTTCAACCTTTAAAGAATATACAGTTTTATCTACTTTATATCCTGCTGGTGCGGATAATTCCTTGATATAAACTGTGCCAGCCGTTACCTCTGCAACGTCTGTATTTCCGTTTTTATCAGTCGTAAGGGTGGCAAGCTGTTTCGTGCAGTCCTTATCAGCAAAGACACCGTAGGTCGCACCAGCGATAGAGTAATTCCCGTTACCATCGGTAATGCTGGTATTACTGGAAGTCTTTTGCAGTTTCGCATTTCCGGCATTCAGCTTCGCCCAAAATTGTCCCAATTCCTGCCCCTCGCCAGAGTAGATATAACCGCCACATTCATAGCGTCCTTTATTTTCTTTGACAAAGGCTTTTGCACCAGCGAAAACTTCGTCCTGCGTAGCCTTTGGTATTTCGTCATAAGAAGCTCGCACGTTATCACATTGCCAGCCAAGATGTACGCTCAATCTCTGCCAGACTACACATTGTTCCAACAGATAGACTTGTTTATAGTTCAATTCCTTGTGAGCTTCGCCATACTGTTTGACATACTCTAAGGATAACGCCACATCTGAAATCTGGTCGGCACTCATGCGTGAGCTTGCGTCAGCTCTGGTCTTGTAACCGTTCTTAAAATCTGTATTGATGTCAATACAATAGGCAGTTTCGCCCTCGACTTTCATATAGCCCTCATTGAATGTCGAACCGATAGAACCATCATTCATTACTTTTTCAATGATACCGACACGCTCTGCACTTTCCGTCCAGTATTGCTTACTTTCTGCATGGACGGGTATAGTCGGTAAAGCAGTAACGACAGTTGCAAAAGCTAAGAAGCCCGTACACAATCGTTTCCATGTCTTTTTCATAAATCTAATGCTCCTTTCATTTTGGATAATAAAATAGCCGTCCAATAAGAACGGCTGGAAATAGAAAAGGAACGTCATTTTAGGCGTTCCATAATCTATAAAATATTCAATTTTTTATACTGATGTGTTGCTCATCAAAATCTCAAATTAAGGTTATTTGACACCAATTTTTTGTATATTGACGATTTTTGATGAAATGTGATAAATTCATAAAACCCGTGAAAAGCCTGTAAATAGGCACTTTACGGCACTCTATGAACTAAGACAAAAGCTACGCTGTAATAACAAGATACGAGTGCTAAAAATTATAAACTTATACTTATACTTAAAATCAACCCAATGATTCCTACAACCATAAAACATAAAGAGATTCCTGCTGCTTTTTTTCTTTGAATCATTTTTGTTTTTTGATTAGAATCAATAGAATTTATAGGATAGTTTCTTCTTCCTATCAAATAAAGTAGTAAACCACTTGAATTATTTCCATTACTTGCGAGTAATCCCCATAGTTTAGGATGTTTTAAACCACGAATTGTGGCATCAATCACCGTTAATCGATAAATTTGATAAACTGTTTCAATTCCCCCAACAAGTGCAATAGCCGCACATATAATCGCTAAAATACTTTTTACTTCCATGATCCGTTCCTCCTTAAATACGTTTAATCATTTGATAAAGCAACAATGATGAACTCACAATAGCAAGACAAAAGATCATCACTAAATAATAACTTTTACTTGGTAAAAACATTCCTAGTGTAACCAACAAGATTACCACAATAATATTTAAGATAATCGCTCTTAATAGTTTTTGATTACTTTTAACAACGTTTGTGCTTTCTTGTAAGTGTTCCATCATTGCATCGTCCCCTTTCAATAAATCATCAAGACTTATGGAATAAAGGTTGCTTAACTCAATGACACTTATAATATCAGGATAAGATTTTTCATTTTCCCAATTGGATATTGTTTGACGAGAAACATTTAGTTTTTCAGCAATGACTTCTTGAGTCAAATCCCTATTTAAACGTGCCTCCTTTAGTTTTTTACCTATTTCCATATTTTCTTTCTCCTTTCATTTTCATTTTTTCATAATCTATTGATAGAGTCTATCAAATATCTTTTACATAGGACTTTTTTCTATGTCAAAATTATTTGACATAGAAAAAAAGACGCTTTAAAAGGCGTCAAATACTATAAAATAAGTTCAATCATTACTACAACAAAGCATCCAATACAAGCGACTTGAATGAGACTTAATTCTTTATAAGATGCATAAATAATAATGATTGTTGCAACGATTCCAGAAATCAAATGACCTGTTGAATAAAAAATATCTGGGAAGGTCATCGCTGCAAGGACCGTATAAGGAATATAATCCAAAAAGGATTGAATGGTTGGGTTCGTAATTTTTTTATTAATAAAGACAAGTGGTATCGCACGAATAGCATAAGTAATAAGCGACATGATCGCTAAATAAATATAAAACTGTTTATCCATGTGCTTCCCCCTTATTAAATAACACAGCGCCTATAAAAGCACTTGTAAGAGCTGAAATCGTCATCGCAAAACCACTTGATAATTGATTGATGATGGGTAAGTAGTAAAAACCTGAACGGATAATAATTGCAAGAGCTACTACTTTAATTATATTTTTATCTTTTTTCATTCCTGGAATAATAATTGCGATAAACATGGCGTATAAAGCAATTGATAAAGCATTACTAATGACCGTAGGTACAATAGAGCCAAGCATTGCCCCTAAGGTTGTTCCAAGCATCCATCCTGCCGTAGAAATTGAAGCAAGCCCAAAGAAGTAAGTCCGACTCACATTTTCTTCAAGCATCGATAAGGCAAAGATTTCATCGGTAATAAAAAAGCTTAAGAGCCATTTATAAATTCCTTTAAACTTTTCATCTACTTTTTGAGAAAGTGAAAGTGACATAAACGCATAACGAATATTCACAGTCAATTCCACGATTGCCATCTCTAAATAAGTTCCTTGACCTGCTATAATTCCTAGTGAAGCAAATTGCCCTGCTGAAGTTAAATTAAACAATGAAATCAAAACAGACTGCATGACACTAAATCCCATTGATACAGCAATCGCTCCAAAAGAAAAAGACACAGATAAATAGCCTAAAGCAATTGGTATTCCATTTTTCATTCCTCTTTTTATTTCTTTCATAACGTGTCCATTATACAAAAATATCCTCGATAACTCTACAATTACCGAGGAATATTTTAGGCAAATTTTTCAACAATTGGTTTTGATACCAATTTATTCCATGTACTAATTAAGGGACCTGTACCAAACATTAAAATAATTGTCGCAATTCCTAATGGTCCACCTGTAATAAACCCAATTAAAACACAAACAACATCTGTCATAATACGGCATACTGGATAAGATGGTGACATTACATCTGCCATATAAATAGATAAAGCATCATAACATCCAGTTCCAAGATCTGATGTGATATATAAAGAGCATCCAAGTGTAACAAATAAAATACCAATCGCTAAAACCACGAATTTCATTGGTAATGAAAATGGTATAACATCCGGTGAAGAAACATTAAATAATTGACAATAAACATTATTAAAGAATTGTACAAAGAAACCAAGTAAAAACATATTAATAATGGCACCAATATTTAAATATTTTAAATTACTTCTACTTAATAAAATTAAAATTAAAAATAAGATTGCATTAACACTTCCTTGAAAAACACCTAAAGGTATATTTAATAAACTACTGATTCCTGTTGTCATTGATGTAAATGGATCAATTCCCATTTGTGATATACGACATGTTGAAACACCTATAGCGATAATAATATTTCCAATTAAAGAAATAGTTGCTAGTTTGATTGAAAACTTAAATTTCATACTTTCACCTCTCTCAAAAGTATTATACTTATTTTTTAATCTTTGAATTTTATTTTCAAAATACGAAAAACTATCTCAAAAATGAGATAGTTTTATAAATCATAAAAATCATTTCTGTATTGATTATAAGAAGAAGGAGAAAGAGTAAGATCCAGGGTATAATCTTTTTAATCATTTTCTATTTTCTTAGGAAAGATAATTGTTGTCTTAAAGAGATCACCATCTACATTCACTTCAAAAGTTCCACCTTGAACCTCCACAAAGCTTTTACAAATGGCAAGTCCTAAACCAGAACCTTCACTTTTACGTGAAGTATCCCCTTGTACAAATCTTTCTGTTAAATCATCTGAATTTGATATTTCATGTGCTGAAATATTTTTGAAAACGACAATGACTTGTTGATTCGTTTCAACGATTTGTAAATAAACTCGTGTATATTCTAAAGCGTATTTACAAATATTTTGACATAAATTTTCTAAAACACGATAAGTTTTTTCACTGTCTAAATGACAAATGATTTTTTTATTTTCATAATCATTTTTTAGATTTAAATGATGATGTTCAAATTGTTCTTGATATTCAAAGAGTACTTGTTGTAATAAAGCATGAATATCTAAATCTATAGGATTTAATTGGATATTTCCACTATTGACTTTAGATACTTCAAATAGATCTTCAATAAGTGTTTTTAATCTTTTAGTATTTCGATCTAAAATATCAATATATTCATCTTGTTGTTCTTTTGATAAATCTTCATTTTTTAATAAATCAATATAAGAAATAATAGATGTTAAAGGTGTTTTTAAATCATGAGAAACATTACTAATCAATTCAGTTTTCATCTTTTGTGATGCAACTTCTTTACTTACCGCATCTTTAAAACCATCATTGATACAATTAAGTTCATCTTTCAAAGAATTAAATAATCCAAGATCTTGATTGATTTTATCGTTAAATTCTCCTTGAGATAAATGATGCGCTGATTGTAATAGAATTTGATAATCATTTGTAACCTGTGTAAGCATCTTTTTAGAAATTAACATGATTATAATTACTGCTACAAAAGATACAAGACACGTAAGTACAACATAAACTCTTATACTATAGTAATAAACACCCATTCCTGTTACCGACATAAAGAAACTAATAAATAACAGTATTCCTTCTATAAAGATACCACTCATAATTCCTATTTTTAAAACAATATTTCCACTTTGATTTTTCAAATCAAATTGTACCAAACTTTTAATTTCTTCTTTAAAAGAACGATAAATACTACATATAAGTGTATGTTTTTTTAGAAAATCTTTTCCAAAAACAAGAATCGATTTAATATAAAATATAAAATACATAATTAAAGCATAGAAAACAAACCACCCAAAGATATTAACTAATGGTTCTAAAGCAACACCTGCACCCGCCATACCTTTTTCTCTTATCATCCAGGCAAAAGTCCCACTCCATGACTCTCTTAAAACTTCTGTCATAACAGTAAGCCACAAAGCTGTAGCAATAGAATAAAGAATAAACATAAAGAAAAGTTTAATGTTGACAACAGTTTTAAAGGGTTCGATATCAATAACTTTTCTTACTGGAATTAATAACATACAAACAACTAATACTGCAATACATACAAAAACATAGGTCATTAAAGTATCAGAAATAGAAACTTTATTCGTATAGTTTTGTTCCAAATAACTATTTGTTGGTAGTTTTTTAGGAACTGCAATCAATACTTTGATATTTGTTGGATTTTTAACAGTAATATTGTTGATAATATCGTTTTCTTCTTCATCTAAATAATCGTTTTTAAAGAGTTGATCAAAGGATGTATTGTAGAAAGAGCCTTCCCAATCGTTAGACTTACTTCCTTGTAAAGAAACATTCCCATTTTCATCAAAATCAATAGTTGTATACCATTGGTAATTCTTTAAAATATTTTTATCATTAGATTCAAATGCTTTCCTTAAATTCTTTTTTGAATTTGTAAAACAAATCTTTTCATCACTTTTATCATAAACATAATATTGAATTCCTCGACTTTCTCGAGAATTATTATCTTCTAAATACATGATAAAATCTTTAAAAGCACTTTTTAAAGAATAACCATCATTTATTTCACCATCAATATCTCCGCTTACATAATGATTAAATAAATCATAATCTCCTTTTCTTCTTTGAATTTTCACATCTAACATAATGCTTTTTTCCATCAAAATATTTGTAAAATCACTCTTATTATTTTCTAAATTAAGACTTGATGTTGTTGTCTTTTCTTTTACTCCATAACTTAAATAAGTAACAAGAGATGCAACAATTAAAATAGAAAACAAAAAGATTTTAAGTATTCTTTTATTTTTCATGTTTCCTCCTATTGTTTATCAATTTTATATCCAACACCCCAAACAACTTTTAAATATTGTGGTTTTTTGGGATTAATTTCTATTTTTTCTCTTAAATTACGCACATGGACCATTACGGTTTCACTATTGATTGCTTCTTCGTTCCAAACGCGTTCATAAATATCATCTGCAGAAAATACTTTTCCTGCATTTTTCATTAATAATTCAAGTATTTTAAATTCAATGGGTGTCACTTTGACATTTTTACCATCAACCGAAACTGTCTTTGTATCAACATTGAGTTCAAGACCTCCACAAATATAAACATGATCACTTTCTTTTGGTGCTGTCGCATCTAAATAACGTCCATATCTTCTTAAATGTGAGCGTACTCTAGCCATAAGTTCCATAGGTACAAATGGTTTTGTCACATAATCATCGCCACCTAAATTAAGTCCCATGATTTTATCAATATCTTCTGATTTTGCTGAAAGAAAAATTACTGGAAAATCATATCTTTCTCTTAGCTTAGAAACCATTGTTAAACCATCCATCCTTGGCATCATAATATCAACGATTGCTAAATGAATCGTTTCTTTTTCAATAATTTCTAAGCCTTCTAATCCATCATTTCCTACATAAACGTCATACCCTTGATTTTGCAAATAAATTTTAATTGCATTTGCAATTTCTGTGTCATCTTCAACAACTAATACATGATATTTTTCCATTCCCTTTTTAACTCCTTATCTAAGCATTGAAAACAATGCAAAACTAATACATATATACCCTGCATAAATACAGCTTATTAAAATCATTTTGTTTAATCTTTCCATCTTCCTCACCTCTTGTCTTAAAGTATAGAGATGATTTATAAATATTTTCTTTTTATCTTTCTAAAGATTTTCTTAAGATTAAAACTAACTCTATTGTACATAATCTTTCGTAAAAAAGGAAATCTCTCATTAATATAAGATTATTTGTCTATTTTTAAATGAATAATTAAAATAACTCTCATCCAACAAGAGAGTTTGCTATAATCTTATTGAGGTGATACGAATGAATAATAACTATTTAAGTATTGGTGAAATGGCCAAAATGAATCATATTACTGTAACAACTTTAAGATTATATGATGAACTTGATTTATTAAAGCCTGTTTATGTTAATCCTGAGACAAATTATCGCTATTATGATATTAAACAAAATGCACGTTTGGATTTGATTCAATATATGAAAGAACTTCAAATGAATCTTAAAGAAATTAAGGAACTTCTTGATAAAGAAGATATTAATTTAATTGAAGCCATTTTAATTAAAAAGAAACAACAGCTTTCTATACAAATCAATGATTTACAAAGAACTAAAGATGCTATTTCAAGAACGATTTATAGTTTAGAAAGGTATCGTAAATCACCCCCAAGTGGGACAATTACTTTAGAATATATTGACCGTCGAAGAATTTATGTCATGAATACTGACATTAATTTTTATGAACATGATTTAGATGTTTATGAACATCTTTTAAATCAATTAAAAAATAATATGCTTTCTCGTCATTATTCACAAATTTATTATTGTAATGCGGGTACTTTTCTTTCCAAAGAAAGATTTTTAAAACAAGAGTTTATTTCAGATCGTATTTTTGTATTTGTGGATGATCATTTTCCTGAAAAAGATATTCAAATTATTGAAAATGGAATGTATGCTTGTATTTATCTTGATGATTTTCATCAAGAAATAGATTATGCAAAACGTCTTCTTGATTATTGTCGAATGAACAATTTAATAATATATGGAGATTATATTTGTGAAGTTTTAAGTGAACTCAGTATGTTTGATCATCATGAACGTTCAATGTTTTTAAGATTACAAGTTCCTGTTTTTTTTAAAAAATAGTTGACTCTCATGTTGGATAAGACTCTATGATATAAGTAAAGAAATAGGAGGCATACAATATGGAAAAGATTAAAGTTGTACAATATGGCTGTGGAAAGATGGCAAAATATATTATTCGTTATCTTTATGAAAATGGTGCAATGATTGTTGGTGCCATTGATACTAATCCAGCTATTATTGGAATGGATATTGGTGATTTTGCAGGTCTTGGTATTAAGACTGGTGTTTGTATTAGTGATCAAGCTGATCAAGTTTTAGATGAAACAGATCCTGATATCGCTGTTGTCACTTTATTTAGTTTAGTCAGTGATTGCTTCGATCATTATGTAAAATGTTTATCAAGAGGAATTAGCGTTATTTCTACATGTGAAGAAGCAACTTATAGTTGGACAACTGATCCAGTTCGTACAAATCAATTAGATGTGATTGCTAAAGAAAATGGATGTACTTTTGTTGGTAGTGGTATGGAAGATATCTTCTGGGTAAATATGGTTGGTTTAGTAGCCGGTGGATGTCACTCTATTAAAAAGATTGAAGGTGCTGTAAGTTATAATGTCGAAGATTATGGATTAGCTCTTGCCAAAGCTCATGGAGTTGGTTTAACACCTGAAGAATTTGAAGCAAGTATTGCTCATCCAGAAGTATTAGAACCTTCTTATGTATGGAATTCAAATGAAGCTTTAGCTGCACGTATGGGATGGACAATTAAGTCACAAACTCAAAAATGTGTTCCTTATTTCCATGAAACAGATCTTTATTCTTCTACTTTAGGAAAAACCATTCCAAAAGGAAATTGTATTGGTATGGCTGCTGTTGTTACAACAGAAACCTTCCAAGGACCAATTATTGAAACACAATGTATTGGTAAAGTTTATGGAGAAGATGATGGAGATATGTGTGATTGGAAAATTACAGGTGAACCAGATACAGAGTTTCATGTTGTAAAACCTGCAACGGTTGAACATACATGTGCAACGATTGTCAATCGTATTCCAACTGTTTTAGTTGCACCTGCTGGTGTAGTTACAGTTGATGAATTAGATCGTTTAGATTATTTAACTTATCCTATGGAATATCATATTTAATGTAAAAGCAGAGCTTAGGCTCTGCTTTTTTGATAGAAAACAATACTTTCATAGGGTTTAAGAATTCCTTTTTGATGTTGATTATAGTTTTGAATCAATACTTTTTCATTATTTAAAATAGATGCATCATAGCTTACTTCCTTATCCGTAAAATTACAATAAACATAAAGTTCTTCATCTTGATAAAGACGTTTATAGGCATAAATATTTTCATCATTTTTCATTATTAACTCATATTTACCTAAAGTAATGATTTCATATTCTTTTCTTAATTGAATTAATTTTTGATAAGTATGAAAAATAGAATTTGTATCTTTCATTTCTGCTTCAGCATTGATTGTTTGATAATTTGGATTCATCATAATCCAAGGAATATGTTCACTAAACCCTGCATTTTTTTCTTTGTTCCATTGCATTGGTGTTCTAGCGTTATCTCTACTTGATTTTCTCATATAGCGTAACATATCTTCATGACTTACCGATTTTTCTATTTCTACAAGTTGTTTATAACTATTGAATGTTTCAATATCTCGATAATCATCAAGTGAATTAAAAGGTACATTTGTCATCCCCAATTCTTCCCCTTGATAAATATAAGGTGTCCCTTGCATCATATGTAAACATATCGCCAACATTTTTGCTGATTTTTCATGACACAAAGGAGAAGAAGTATCACCAAATCTTGAAACACATCGTGGTTGATCATGATTATTCCAGAACAAAGAATTCCAAGCCTGTTGATACATTCCTACTTGCCATCTCGACATAATTTGTTTTAAATCTTTTAAAGAAAATCTTTGATCTGTCCATTTATTAACTTCTGCACCATCAACATTCATTAGTTCAAACTGAAAGACCATGCTTAATTCTTTATTATCTAAAGGAGCATATTTTTTAGCATCCTCGATTGTTACAGCAGGGGTTTCTCCTACTGTTAAAAGTTCTTTTCTAGAAAATACTTTTTGATTCATTTCTTGAATATATTCATGAATATGTGGTCCATTTGCACATACTTGATGACCTTTAATAGTGCTGTCTACATAGTATTGACTTTCATCCTTACTAATAAGATTAATGACATCTAAACGAAAACCATCAACACCTTTATCTACCCAGTAATTCATAATATCAATACATTCTTGTCTTACCTTAGGATTTTGCCAATTTAAATCAGGTTGTTTTTTAGAAAATAAATGCAAATAATACTCATTTGTCTTTTCATCAAGTTCCCAAGCTGAGCCTTGAAAGCAGCTTGTCCAATTATTTGGAACATCTCCCTCATTTCCTTCTTTCCAAATATAATAATCTCGATAAGGATTATTTTTAGATTTTTTACTTTCTTGAAACCAAAAATGTTCATCACTTGTATGATTAAAAACTAAATCAAGAATAATTTTGATCTCTTTTTGATGCGCTTTATCTAATAATTCCTCAAAATCACTCATTGTTCCAAATTCACTTTGAATACTTCTATAATCAGAAATATCATAGCCATTATCATCATTTGGAGATTTAAAAATAGGGGTTAACCATAATACATCAACACCTAATGTTTTTAAATAATCAAGTCTTGAAATAATACCTTGTAGATCTCCCACACCATCATTATTACTATCTTGAAAGCTTTTTACATAAATTTGATAAACAACACTCTTTTTCCACCATTCCATATTGATTCCTCCTGCTTTTATTATTCTCTTTTTATAAAGGAAATTCATTGCCTTTTTTAACAATTTATAGTCAATTATTAACTTTTCGATATTTTGTTGGTGTTGTATGATATTCTTTTTTAAAAACATTTTCAAATGATTTTACATTTTTAAATCCATGATTTAAAGCAATATCAATGATTTTCATGTTAGTATGTATTAAATCATAATAAGCATGTTTTAATCTTATTTTTTGTAAATATTGATAAAAGGAAATCGTTGTTTGTCTTTTAAATAATCGTGATAAAGAATTAGGATGAAAGTGAAATTGTTCAGCTATAATTTCAAGTGTTAAATCTTGGTTATATCTTTTTTCTATTTCTTCTATTATTTTATAAATTTCTTTTGTGTTTTCTTCTTGTTTTTTATCTAATAAACAATCCTGTATGAGTTTTTGATAGAGTTTATACATTAAAATATGTTGTTCTATTGGTAAAAGATGGTGAATATATTTCATTTCTAACCAAGGTTTAAACCATTCTTTGTTTGATGGAGCTTTTAATTTAAAGAAATAAGATTGAATTTGAAATTCTTTAAAGACATCAACTGACAATAAATATGTATATAAATGTGTAAATTCAGGAAAATTGAATTGATGTACACTATGTGAGTTAATAATAAACATTTCCCCTTGATAAAATATTTCTTTCTTTCCATCAATATATGCTTCTACTTTTCCTGAAACGACATATACAACTTCAATATCTTGATGATAGTGGGAACTTACTGGTCGACTTTTATTAAATTGATGATTATAAAAAACAATAGGATATTTAATATTTGTTTTAACAATTTCTAGATGATGATCCATTTTATTCACCTCTTTTTTATTATATAAGAAAAAAGCCTACATTGTAGACTTTTTGATCATATTTATAAAATACTGATGAATTGAATCATCTTCATCAAGTTCAGGATGAAAAGCAAGTGCTAATTGTTTTTTATATTGAACAGCAATAATATTGTCATTCACTTTAGAAAGAATATCAACACCATCTTGTACACTTTCGATATAAGGTGCGCGAATAAAAGTCATAGGTACTTTTCCTATTCCTTTCATTTCTTCAATGGTGTGAAAACTTCCTAGTTGTCTACCATAAGCATTTCTTTTAACCGTCATAGGTATTGTTGAAAAATAAGTTTGATTTTGATTTTCTATTTCCTTAGCTAATAAAATGAGTCCTGCGCATGTAGCAAGTGTTGGTAAGCCATCTTGAATACGTTTTTGTAAAATATCAAACATATCCAATTCTTTTAAGAGCTTTCCTTGAACAGTACTTTCTCCACCAGGAAGAATTAAACCATCAAAATCTTGTTCCAAATCTTTTTTTTGCCTTAATTCAATACACTCTACTCCCAACTTTTCTAACTTTTTTTCATGTTCAATAAAAGCACCCTGTAAAGCCAATACTCCCACTTTCATTATTTTCCTCTTTCTGCCATTAAAATTTCAATTTCTTGTTCATTAATCCCAACCATTGCTTCTCCTAAATCTTTTGATAACTCTGCTATCAATTTTGCATCTTTATAATTTGTAACTGCTTTAACAATTGCTTCTGCACGTTTTTTAGGATTTCCTGATTTAAAGATTCCTGAACCAACAAAGACTCCTTCTGCTCCTAATTGCATCATTAATGCAGCATCTGCAGGTGTAGCAACTCCACCAGCAGCAAAGTTAACAACTGGTAATTTTTTATGATCGTGAACATATTCTATAAGTTCATATGGTACTTGTAATTGTTTTGCAACTTCGAAAAGTTCATCTTTTCGAAGAGCCGAAATTTGGGCAATTTGTTTATTCATCATTCTCATATGACGAACGGCTTGAACGATATCTCCTGTTCCTGGTTCCCCTTTTGTACGAATCATACTTGCTCCTTCATTGATACGACGAAGTGCTTCTCCTAAATCTTTAGCTCCACAAACAAATGGTACTTCAAATTCTCTTTTGTTGACATGATAAACATCATCAGCTGGTGATAAAACTTCACTTTCATCAATATAATCAATTTCAATTGCTTGTAAAAGCTGTGCTTCTACAAAGTGTCCAATACGACATTTTGCCATAACTGGAATACTTACTGCTGCTTGAATTTCTTGAATCATTTTTGGATCAGACATTCTTGCAACTCCCCCTGCTGCACGAATATCTGCAGGAATTCTTTCAAGTGCCATAACAGCACATGCTCCAGCTTCTTCTGCGATTTTTGCTTGCTCAGGTGTTGTTACATCCATAATAACACCACCTTTTAACATTTGTGCTAATTGTTTATTTAATGCATATCTTTCATTTGCCATTTTTTGATCTCCCTGTTTACTTTTGTTATGGCTTTTATTATACTTAAATGTGAACATATTAAAATATTCAATTTAAATATATTCAATAAGGTCAGTTTAAGGAGGAATCAATTATGTTAACATATAATCTTACAAATATAGGGTCAGATTCTCTTTATGAATATCTTTATAAATGTATAAAAAAGGATATTATTTTAGGAAATATAAAACCAGGAGAAAGACTACCATCTAAAAGACCTTTTTCAAAAAATCTTGGGGTAAGTATCATTACTGTTGAAAATGCCTATAGTTTACTTATGTCAGAAGGATTTATTTATTCATTACCAAAAAAAGGTTTTTATGTCACTGATCTAAAAAATATTCCTTCTAAAAAACAAATGAATAAAGAGAACGTGATTTTAACAAGTGGTCACAATCACTACTTAGCTGATTTTTCTAGTAATCAAACTGAAAGTGATATCTTTCCCTTTACTACCTGGATCAAGACCATAAAAGAAGTACTAAGAGATAATCAAGAAGAGTTAATGATCAACTCACCTTGTGGAGGAATTCTTGAACTAAGAAAGAACATTGCGAATTTCTTAAAAGATTTTAGAGATATGAATGTTAAACCCGAACAAATCATTATTGGTGCAGGTACAGAATATCTATATAGTTTGATTATTCAACTTTTAGGAAACGATGTTAAATATGGCTTAGAAAATCCTGGTTATCCAAAAACTGCGCAAATTTATAAAAGTATGAATGTTGATTTTGAATATGTGGATATGGATGAATATGGAATTGATCCAAATGAATTAGAAGAAAAGAAAATTGATGTAATACACATCTCCCCATCTCATCATTTTCCTACAGGTATTGTTGTGCCAATTTCAAGAAGATATGAACTTTTAGGTTGGGCAAATAAAGTTGAAAAACATTATATTATTGAAGATGATTATGATAGTGAATTAAGATTAGGAGGAAAACCAATTCCTACCCTACAAAGTATCGATGTTTCCGATAAAGTCATCTACATGAATACCTTTACTAAAACTCTATCATCAACCATCCGTATGTCCTATATGGTATTACCAGAATCATTAGCTGATGAATATTATAAACGTCTTTCATTTTATTCATGTACCGTTTCAAATTTTGAACAATATACACTTTCTAGATTTATTGAAAACGGGCATTTTGAAAGACATATTAATCGTTTAAGAAATTATTATTTAAAAAAACAAAATACAATCTTAAATGCTTTCCAAACAAGTAGTCTAGATAATAAGATTGAAATTTATAATGAAACTACCGGTGTTCATTTTTTAATGAAAATAAAAAGTGAAAAAGCAGAAAAAGACATTATTAACAACGCCTACAGTAAAGGAATAAAGTTAAGTCCACTTTCTCAATATTACAAAAATAATGATGAAAATAAAAATATTTATGTTATGAACTATTCCTCATTAGATAGTGAAAAAATAGAACTAATTGTAGAAAAATTAAAACAATGTATTTAAAAAGCCTAACAGATTGTGTTAGGCTTTTTTAGTGAACAAACATAAAAAAAAAGAAGGAACTGGCAACGAGCTATTTTCGCACAATGTACTAT
>NZ_JAJDKA010000064.1:0-15126 GCF_020589945.1 Faecalibacillus sp. MSK20_93
ACTCCGCCTAATAATTTAGAGCGAACCTCTAAGCACCGGATAATTTAATATACCAATTAAGTCTGCTTCCAGCTTTTTTGTATTTGTTATTGTATGTGGTTGACTAAGGAATATTGTTTAAGCGTGAGTTTGTGATATTGGGTGTGGTATCTTTAACTATGGGAAACTCCTCTTTCCCATTTAGAGACTGATTTATCAGACATATTTAACTTTTCAGCAAGCTGTTTTTGTGTTAAGCCTTGTTCTTTTCTTTTAAAAGCTATATATTTACCTATTTTGATAAGATCCATATGACCACTTCCTTTAATCAAATCATATCATTTTAAATAGAAAACAACACCTCTTATAAGTAGAATTAGTTTTTATATTATGAAAAAACAAACAAATATTCAATAATATCGATATAATGAATTTGATAATAAAAAATAAGGAGAAATATAATATGAAACAATTTCCAGAAGGATTTTTATGGGGTGGAGCTACTGCCGCTAACCAATATGAAGGTGGTTGGAAAGAAGGCGGAAAAGGTGTAAGTTGTAGTGATGTACAATTATTCACTGATCCTAAATCTATGAAAGATTTATTAAATACACATGGTTTATGTGATATTTCTGATGAAATGATTGAAAAAGCTTTAAGTACAGATGATGAAGTTTATTATCCTAAACGCCATGGGATTGATTTTTATCATCATTATAAAGAAGATATTGCTTTACTTGCAGGTATGGGATTTAAAGTTTATAGAATGTCTATTGCTTGGTCTCGTATTTTCCCTAGAGGGGATGAATTAGAACCAAATGAAGAAGGTTTAAAATTCTATGATGATGTCTTTGATGAATGTTTAAAATATGGGATGCAACCATTAGTTACTATGTCCCATTATGAACCACCACTAGCATTCTGTATGGACTATAATGGTTGGTATGATCGTCGTTCCATTGAATTCTTTACACGTTATGTTGATGTTATTACTAAAAGATATAAAGATAAAGTAAAATTATGGTTAACATTCAATGAAATTGATTCAATCATTAGACATCCATTTATGACCGGTGGACTTATTGAATCAAGATTCAAACCAGAAGAATTTGAAGAAGTTGAATATCAAGCAATGCATCATCAATTTGTGGCAAGTGCTTTAGCGGTAAAAATTACACATGAAAATATTCCTGACGCTAAAGTAGGTTGTATGCTTACAAAATTAACTTACTATCCATATACTTGTAAACCAGAAGATGTATTAGAACAACAACAAAGAATGAGACAAATCTATTGTTATAGCGATACACAAGTTCATGGTGAATATCCTAAATATTTATTACAAATGTATAAAAATAAAGGATTCAATATTAAAATGACTGATGAAGATCTAGAAATCATGAAAAAATATCCTGTTGATTTCATTTCATTCTCTTACTATTCATCTAGTTGTGTTGCTGCGGATACAAAAGGCTTAGAAATGAGTGCAGGTAATACAGAAACAGCTATTAAAAATCCATATATCCCAAGTTCTGATTGGGGATGGCAAATTGATCCAATCGGCTTAAGAATTTCATGTGTTGATTTATATGATCGTTATAGAAAACCATTATTTATTGTAGAAAATGGTTTAGGAGCGAAAGATACAGTGGAAGAAGATGGGTCTATTAATGATGATTATCGTATTGATTATTTAAGAGAACATATTCGTCAAATGTATAAAGCTATTGAAGAAGATGGTGTTGAATTAATGGGTTATACAACTTGGGCACCAATTGATTTATTATCTAATTCAACTAATCAAATGTCTAAGAGATATGGATTTATTTATGTAGATGTTGATGATTATGGTAATGGAACTTATAAACGTTCTAAAAAGAAATCATACGATTGGTATAAAGAAGTGATTGCTACAAATGGATCTTCTATTTTAGATGATTAATTCAAAAGGAATCGCAAGATTCCTTTTTTAGTACATTTTATCTTGCGTACTTTCTTACGTATTTATCTATTTTCTTTTCTTGAAAACTATTGATTATTGCTTTGTGATATAATTAACGAAAGGAGAAATGTTATGAAACAAAAGGTATTATTTTTTGATATTGATGGAACATTAATATGGTCTTATGGTGGTATTCAAGAAATTCCTCAAGGTGTACAAAAAGAACTAAAAAGATTAAAGGAACAAGGACATAAACTCTTTATTTGTAGTGGACGTCCTAAAGCCATGTTAGATCAAAAGTGGTGGGATGGTACTTTTGATGGTTATGTTTTAAATAATGGGGGTTATGTAGAAATTGATGGAAAATCTATTTATGAAAATAGAATGGATTATGAGTTATGTTTAAAGACAGCAAATATGTTAGAAGAACTTCATTGTGATTATATGATTGCGACAGCGAATCATTTATACATTGATCCTTCTTATAAAGAACTTTATAACTTCTTTGTTCAAAATGGACATTTTAAAGATCTATTTACAACAAAGTTTGATCGTAATGAGGTATTAAAAAGAGCGATTAAAATAGAAGCAAATGTCACAAATAAAGATCGTGAAAAAATAGAAAATTATATCCAAAATGATTTTGGTTATGTTATTAATTTTGATGAACATGGCAGTGATAATGCTTTTGAATTTTATTCACCAACAATTTCAAAAGCAACAGGTATTCAAAAAGTTCTTGATTATTATCATTTAGATCAAGATGACACATACGCTTTTGGTGATGGAGAAAATGATTTAGAAATGATTGATTTTTGTCGTGTAGGGGTTGCCATGGGAAATGCCTGTGATGTTTTAAAAGAAAAAGCAAATATTGTTTGTAAATCTATTGTAGATGATGGATTAGAAGATGTTTTAAAAATTTTATTTAGTGAGTAGGAGAAATTTATGATTCAATTTCATGAAGAAAGTAAAACTTTTCATTTATATAATGATCAAATCAGTTATATCTTTAAAATCTTAAAAAACAATCAATTAGGTCAACTCTATTATGGAAAAAGAATTCATGATCGAGATAACTTTGATCATCTTTTTGAAACAAGTCCTCGACCAATGTCATCTTGTAGCTATGAAAGTGATCTCACTTTTTCATTAGAACATATTAAACAAGAATATCCTGTTTATGGTTCTGGTGATTTACGTCATCCAGCAATCGATATCACCCAAGAAAATGGCAGTCATATTTTAAACTTTGAATATGTAAATCATCAAATAATTCAAGGTAAACCTCAATTAGATCATTTACCTGCAACTTATGTAGAAAAAGAAGATGAAGCACAAACATTGATCATTACCCTATATGATGATGTTATTGATACAAAATTACAGTTAAGTTATACCATTTATCATGATTTACCTGTTATTACCAGAAATTCATTCATTATAAACTGTGGACAACAATCATTAAGATTAAATCAAATGATGTCTATGTCTTTAGATTTACCCGATCAAGATTATGAAATGATTGAACTTTGTGGTTCTTGGTCAAGAGAACGTTCTATTAAAACAAGAAAATTAGTTGAAGGTATTCAAAGTATTTATTCATTGAGAGGATGTTCCTCTCATCAATTTAATCCTTTTATTGCCTTGAAAAGAAAAAATTGTAATGAATGTGCAGGAGAAGTTTTAGGTTTTAGTTTTGTTTATAGTGGAAACTTTTTAGCACAGGTAGAAGTTGATAATTATCATATTTCACGTGTTTTGATGGGAATTCATCCTCATGGTTTTGAGTATGTTTTAAATCATTTAGATTCTTTTCAAACCCCAGAGGTTGTGATGGTCTATTGCAATCAAGGTTTAAATAAAATGTCACAAACCTATCATAAACTTTATCAAACAAGACTGGTAAGAGGAAAATATAGAGATCAAGTAAGACCTATTTTAGTAAATAACTGGGAAGGAACTTATTTTGATTTTAATGAAGATAAGATTGTTTCAATGGCTAATACAGCAAAAGAATTAGGAATTGAGTTATTTGTGTTAGATGATGGTTGGTTTGGTAATAGAAATAATGATCATCAAGGATTAGGAGATTGGTTCCCTAATTTAGATAAACTGCCTCATGGAATTCGTGGTCTATCAAAGAGAATTCATGATTTAGGTTTAAAATTTGGATTATGGTTTGAACCAGAGATGGTCAATGAAGATTCTAACTTATATAGAAATCATCCTGAATGGATATTAAAAACTCCTCATAGAAAGAGTTGTCATGGAAGAAATCAATATATTTTAGATTTTTCTAATCATGAAGTTGTTGAATACATTGCTCAGGCAATGATGAATGTGATTGATGATTCCTATATTTCATATATTAAATGGGACATGAATCGTTGTATGTCAGAAGTCTATTCAAGCACTCATGATGTTTCATCACAAGGAAGAGTCATGCATGAATATATCCTAGGTGTTTATCATTTATACGATGTTCTAACAACTAAATACCCTGATATACTCTTTGAATCCTGTGCAAGTGGAGGAGCACGCTTTGATCCAGGAATGCTTTATTATGCCCCTCAATGTTGGACAAGTGATGATACAGATGCTATTGAAAGATTAAAGATTCAATATGGAACTTCTCTTGTTTACCCACTTTCTTCAATGGGATCACATGTTTCAGCAATTCCTAATCATCAAACATTTAGAAATACACCACTTGAAACACGTGCTAATGTAGCTTATTTTGGTACTTTTGGTTATGAATTAGATGTTAATCAATTAACCTTTGAAGAAAAAGAAATTATTAAAAAACAAATTAGTTTTATGAAACAATATCGTTCTTTATTTCAATTTGGAATATTTTATCGTTTAAAAAGTCCATTTACATCAAACGAAACAGCTTGGATGGTTGTCTCTCATGATAAAACACAAGCTATTGTTGGTTACTATCGACCTTTACAAGAAGTTAATGTAGGTTATCGTCGTTTACCTTTATTAGGTTTAGATGAAGATAAGATGTATCATGTTAATGGTTTAGATTTATATGGAGATGAATTGATGAATGTGGGACTTATTATAAGTGATAGTTCTTGTGGTGAAAATAAGGATGGTTGTGGAGATTATTATTCAAAATTATATATTTTAAAGGAGGCAGAATAATGAATAAAGAATGGTGGAAAAAGGAGATTGCTTATCAAATTTATCCTAGAAGTTTTAAGGATTCTAATAATGATGGAATTGGAGATATTCGTGGGATTATTGAAAAGCTTGATTATTTTGAAGATTTAGGAGTGACTTTATTATGGTTATGTCCTATTTATAAATCACCTATGGATGATAATGGATATGATATTTCTGATTATTATGATATTAATCCTGAATTTGGAACAATGGCTGATTTAGAAGAATTGATTGAAAAGGCTAAAGTTAAAGGAATTAAGATTATTATGGATCTTGTTATCAATCATAGTTCAGATGAACATGCTTGGTTTCAAGAAGCTTTAAAAGATCCTCATAGTCCTTATCGTGATTATTATATCTTTAAATCCTCTAAAGATGGTAAAGAACCAACTAACTGGAGATCAGTTTTTGGTGGTTCTGTATGGCAAAAGGTTGAAGGAAGAGATGAATATTATTTCCATGCTTTTTCTAAAAAACAACCTGATCTAAACTGGGAAAATCCTCAGTTAAGACAAGAACTTTATAAAATGATTAATTGGTGGTTAGATAAAGGAATTGCGGGATTTAGAGTAGACGCTATTAACTTTATTAAAAAAGATCAAAGATATTTAGATGGTCCAGTAGATGGACAAGATGGTTTAAGTTCTTGTTTTGCTTATTCTAGAAATCAACCAGGTATTGAAGTATTCTTTGATGAATTAAAGAAAGAAACATTTGAAAAACATAATTGTATGACTGTTGCAGAAGCAGTAGGGGTTCAATATAAGGATTTAGGTATTTTTATTGGTGAACAAGGATGTTTTTCAATGATGTTTGATTTTAATTATTGTAATTTTGATATTAGTGAAGATGAAGAATGGTTTAAAAGAAATGATTGGACTGTTAAACAATTTAAAGAATTATTGTTTACAAGCCAAAGAGAAGTACAAAAACTTGGATGGATTGCTAGTTTCTTAGAAAATCATGATCAACCTAGAGCAATCGATAAATTTGTGTTAGATAAGAAAAATCATAATTATTATTCTCAAACAATGCTTGCTGGTATGTTCTTTAATTTAAGAGGAACACCATTTATCTATCAAGGTGAAGAAATTGGTATGGAAAACTTTGAAAGAGAAAGCATTGATGAATTTGATGATATTGGAAGTCATGGACAATATCAAAGAGCCTTAGAAGAAGGCTTTACTAAAGAAGAAGCCATGCATTTCCTTAACCTTAGAAGTAGAGATAATACCAGAACACCAATGCAATGGGATAGTAGTGAATATGCTGGATTCAGTAATCATGAACCTTGGTTAAAAATGACAGGTAGCCAAGATAAAATCAATGTTGAAAGTCAATTCAATGATCCAAATTCAATCTATAGCTTCTATAAAAAAATGATTTCTATTAGAAAACAAGAAGATACTCTTGTTTATGGAGATTTTGAAGAAGTAAATACCGTAGATGATGTTATTGGTTATAAACGTACTTATCAAGGACAAGAAATTATTTGTTTATGTAACTTTACAAACACTGAACAACCAATTCCTGATATTCAAGGAAACATCTTGTTAGATAACTACAACAATTACAACCCAACAACTTTAAAACCTTATCAATTCGTAATGATTAAAAAATAATAGAAGCCCTTTAGTGATAAACTAAAGGGCTTTTTATTGCCGTTATCGGCAAAAACTATATATTTTAACAACGTATAAATTTATGTTTTTTGCCGATAATATGATATACTATATAAAAATACACATATTTGATATAGAAGGAGATATAAAAATGAATTATCTTTCAGTTGCAGATGTCGCAAAAAAATGGAATATATCAGAACGCAGTGTAAGAAATTATTGTTCTAAGGGTCGTATAGAAGGTGCTTTTCTTACCGGTAAAACTTGGAATATCCCGGAAAATGCAAAAAAACCGGAACGTATGAATAAAAGAAAAGAAAAGCCTAAAACATTACTTGCTATTTTACAAGAAGAAAAAGCAAGTAAATACTCTGGTGGTATTTATCATAAAACACAAATTGATTTAACTTATAACTCAAATCATATGGAAGGTAGTCGTTTAACTCATGATCAAACTCGCTTTATTTTTGAAACAAATACAATAGGTATAGAAAATGAAGTTCTTAATGTTGATGACATTATTGAAACAACAAATCATTTCCGTTGTATTGATATGATTATTGAGCATGTAAAAATGGAACTAAATGAAAAGTTTATTAAAGAATTACATTTTATATTAAAAAGTGGAACAAGTGATTCTAAGAAAGATTGGTTTGCCGTGGGAGATTACAAAAAATTTCCAAATGAAGTTGGAAATATGAAAACACCTCTTCCTGAAGAAGTTGATAATTTAATGAAAGATTTATTAAAAGAATATAATTCAAAAAAAGAAAAGACATTCGAAGATATTTTAGATTTCCATGTACAATTTGAAAGAATACATCCTTTTCAAGATGGTAATGTACCATTGAGATACCAACAACAAATAGCGGCATAACAGCAGCAAACAACTTCATATCACATAAATACAGTTAAATAACATATAGAATTAGGAATACTTGAAAAACGGTATTCCTTTTTTATTTCCAGACGTTCAGAAATGAGCGTCTATTTTTTTACCCAAATGAAAGGAGAATCAAAAAATGAATAAGATATTGAAACGATTGCTTACAGGTGTTCTTACTCTCGCAACCGTCTTTACTGCTCTACCCACAACTGCTGTCCATGCTGCGGAAACACAATACTGGACAGAATCGGAGGAACGTGTCGGCATTGTTGAGAAAGTAATGAATGATGGTTCTATCGGCTCTACATTTAATGAGGGGCATATGACCGTTGAGGGCGAGGACGCTTATTGTATCGACATCAACACAGGCTTTAAGAATGGATATAAGACCAGAAGTGACGCAAGTACACGCATGACTGCTGACCAGATAGAGGACGTTGCTTTATCTCTTGAATACGTCAAACAGTACACGAAAAGCCATACAGGATTGAGCAGCCAGCACGCCTACCTTTTAAGACAGCTTGTAGTCTGGCAGAGATTGAGCGTCCATCTTGGGTGGAGCTGTGACAATGTACGAGCTTCCTATGATGAAATCTCAAAATCCGTGCAAGATGAAGTATTCGCCGGAGCGAAAGCCTTTGTAAGAGAAAATAAAGGACGCTATGACTGTTACGGTTATATCTACACTGGTGAGGGGCAGGATTTAGGACAGTTCTTCGCAGAGCTGGCTGTCGGCAATGGCAAGATTCAGAAATCTTCCAGTAATACCACAGTCACAAACGGGAATGACTGCTATTCTCTCTCTGGTGCGACTTATGGTGTCTATTCTGATAAAGGCTGCACGAAATCTGTTGCCATACTTACGACAAATGCCAATGGTAATACGGACACTGTGGAATTAAGAGCTGCGACATACTATGTGAAAGAAACGAAAGCTCCAAAGGGATTCCAGTTAGATAAGAACGTCTATACTATGACGGTCAAGGTTAATGAAACTACGACTTTAAAAGTCAGCGACAAACCAAAAGTCACTGACACTTTGGTTGAGCTTTTCAAGATTGATATGGAAATTTCCAAAGCTACGCCACAGGGTAACGCTTCTTTAGAGGGTGCGGAGTTCGTCTGGAAGTATTATGACGGTTACTATACAAAAGACAATCTTCCATCAGAACCAACACGCACATGGACGACAAAGACAATCGCTGAAAAAGACAGCAACAATGAAGTCCATTACATCACAAGATTAGCCGATTCCTACAAGGTATTGGGTGACAGCTTCTATACACAGAATGGTACTATCTGCTTGCCGCTTGGTACTATCACTGTAGAAGAAAAGACAGCTCCAAACGGTTACTTATTGGAGGGTGCTTATATGCAGGCTGCCGGAAGTTCTGAACAGATAAAAGGTGTCTATGTGGCACAGATTACAGAAGATGGTGAGCTTGCAGCGTTAAGCGGCAGCAACCAGTATTCCGTATTAGACAAGGTTATCCGTGGCGGTGTCAAAATCCAGAAACGTGACCTTGAAACCAAAGATACAAAAGCACAAGGCGGTGCGACTTTGAAAGATACTGCCTTTGAAATCATTTCCTTAAATGATAACGCTGTCTTGGTAAATGGCAAGTTATACAACAAGAATGAAGTCGTCAAAACAATCCATACTGGCGTTGACGGTATCGCTACAACTGCCGCCGATACATTACCATACGGAAAATACCATATTGAGGAAAGCAACGCCCCAGAGGGATATTTGACGGACGGTGCAAAACCGATTGAATTTGAAATCACAGAAGATGGAAAAATCGTGGATTTAACAGATGAAGCACATTCCATCTACAACCAGATTAAGCGTGGAGATATTGAGGGTGTAAAAATCGGTGCTGGCACTCACAAGCGACTTGCGAATGTTCCCTTTAGGATCACAGGCAAGACGACTGGTGAGAGCCATATCATTGTGACAGACGCAAATGGTCAGCTTTCCACTTCCTCTGATTGGGTATCTCATAAGCAGAATACCAACGCCGGAAAGACCAGTGAGGACGGTATCTGGTTCGGTACTTCCACACCAGACGACAGCAAAGGTGCATTGCTCTATGATACTTACACAATCGAAGAATTACGCTGCGATTCCAACAAGGGAATGACGCTAATTCCGGCATTTGATGTAGTGGTGTCAAGAAATAAAGTAGTCGTGGATTTAGGTACGCTTACAGATGAATACGAGCCAGAAATCACTATCCATACGACTGCCACAGATAAGGTGACAGGTGAAAAATCAATCGTTGCTGGAAAGAACGTGACTATCGTTGATACTGTGACTTTAGATGGTTTGACAAAAGGCACAAAATATCAGTTGAAAGGCTGGCAAATGGTGAAGTCTGAAAACGCACAGCTTTTGATTGACGGTCAACCTGTGGAAAGTAATTACACATTCACTGCGAAAAAATCCGAAATGGAAGTTGAGGTTTCCTATACGTTCAATGCTTCTGCTCTTGGCGGAAAAGACCTTGTGACATTCGAGGAATTGTACGACTTATCCAATCCAGACGAGCCTATCAAAGTGGCAGAACACAAGGACATTGAGGATGAGGGGCAGACCGTGACTATCGAAGAACGAGTGATTGAAATTCATACCAACGCTGTCGACAAAGCCACAGGTGAAAAGATGATTGTTGCTGGTAAAGAGGTAACTGTCATTGATACGGTCACTTTAGATGGCTTGGAAAAAGGTACAACCTATCAGCTCAAAGGCTGGCAGATGGTGAAGTCTGAAAACGCACAGCTTTTGATTGGCGGTGAACCTGTAGAAAGTGACTATACCTTTACTGCAAAAGATTCTAGCATTGAAGTCCAGATTGCCTTTACATTCAATGCCAGTGAGCTTGCAGGAAAAGACCTAGTAACATTCGAGGAATTATACGATTTATCCAATCCAGACGAGCCTACAAAGGTGGCAGAACACAAGGACATTGAGGACGAAGGGCAAACAGTGACGATTACGGAACGTATCATCACTATGCACACAATCGCTACCGATAAGGCAACAGGTGAAAAGACGATTGAAGTAGACGACAAAGTAACTATCGTTGATACGGTCACTTTAGACGGTTTGGAAAAAGGCGTGAAATACACTCTTAAAGGTTGGGAAATGGTGAAGTCTGAAAATGCTGAACTTCTGGCGAATGGTAAACGTGTGGAAAATGACCTTACTTTTACCGCTACTGACACGAAGATGGAAGTTCAGATTGAATTTACATTCAATGCCAGTGAGCTTGCAGGTAAGGAGCTTGTTACTTTTGAAGAATTATATGACGTAACCAATCCAGACGAGCCTATCAAAGTGGCTGAACATAAGGACATCAAAGATGAGGGGCAGACTGTAACAATCAAAGAGAAACCAGAATCCCCTACCACACCAGATGAACCTAGCACACCAACTAAGGCAAGCACATCACCAAAGACAGGTGACAATACGCCATTTGCCGCATTATTCGCCATGATGGGGATTTCCGCTGCTGGTCTTATCTTTGCATGTTATAAGAGATTCCGCAGAGTAAAAAAGTCTAAATAATACGGGAGGTATCAGCTTATGAAAGCAACGCCCCGTTCACCGCCCATCATAAAAAAGTCAGTCTGTGGCTGACACTATATCTAACTTCTGCTTGATTACGATTTATCTTTCTGAATGGGGATTGTCAAGGGTGCTTTTAGCACAACGCTTGCCCTTGATAATTCACAGGCAGACAGATATTATCTCGACAGCAGAATGACACTAAATAACAAATCAATCAAAATCAGAAAGAAAAGAGGTAAACAATTTATGGAATTAAAACACGTTATCCCAAACATGGAAAAGACATTCGGGAATTTGGAGTTTGCAGGTGAGAATAAGGTGGAACAGCGTAGGATCAACGGACGTATGACGGTCGTTTCCCGTAGCTTCAACCTTTATTCGGATGTACAGAGGGCAGATGATATTATCGTGGTGCTGCCCGCTTCTGCTGGTGAGAAGAACTTTGAATCAGAGAAAAAAGTGAAACTTATCAATCCTAAAATCACCGCAGAGGGTTATAAAATCGGCACAAGAGGATTCACGAACTATATCCTGTCAGCAGACGATATGGTGAAAGCATAAGGAGGTACAGAGATTATGAGATTAGCAAACGGAATCATTATAGACAAGGAAAAGACTTTCGGAGTATTGAAATTCTCTGCATTAAGACGAGAGGTACATATTCAAAATGAGGACGGTACGGTTTCTGAAGAAATTAAAGAACGTACCTACGATTTGAAGTGTAAGGAGCAAGGACGCATGATTCAGGTGAGTATTCCGGCTTCTGTTCCGTTAAAGGAATTTGACTACAACACAGAGGTGGAAATCATCAATCCTGTAGCTGATACGGTGGCAACCGCTACATTTCAAGGTGCAGACGTTGACTGGTATATCAAAGCAGATGATATTGTCTTGAAGAATAAGAACGGTCAGCCAGCCGGAAATAACCACGCTCCCAACAATCCGCAGCAGCCACAGCATAAAAAATAAGGAAAGGATTTAGCCTATGCCACAATTCAATAAACGTGGGAATCGTATCAGAGCCAGTGACAAATCGCTGGTTTTTCGTTTCTCGTCTGGTTCGTTGCTCCTGCTGTTCCTTGCGGTGGTTATGCTGCTGAACCTAAAAACAATCATCACTACGGACTGGAAAGTAATCTCGCTTTTTCAAGATGGCAGTGTCCATCTGACGGTCACACCATATAGGATAATGACTATCGTTTTGGCAGCTTTGGTCTGTGTACTGGCTACCCTTTTCTATCGCAGATTCCAGTATGACAGAGTGAAACAGCTCTTTCACCGTCAAAAGCTGGCTCGTATGCTGTTGGAAAATGGCTGGTATGAATCGGAATCCACACAGGATAGCGGATTCTTCAAGGACTTGCCAGCTACTACTAAAAAAGAGAAAATCACCTATTTTCCAAAACTGTATTACCATATGGAGCATGGACTTTTATATATCCGTACGGAAATTACATTAGGGAAATATCAAGACCAGCTTTTACACTTGGAAAAGAAGCTGGAAACAGGCTTATACTGTGAGCTGGTTTCCAAAGAATTGAAAGACAGCTATGTGGAATATGTGCTGCTCTATGATACGATTGCGAACAGAATCACTATCAATGAGGTACAGGCTGAACATGGCAGCTTGCGTCTGATGAAAAATGTCTGGTGGGAGTATGACAAGCTCCCACATATGCTAATTGCTGGCGGCACTGGTGGTGGTAAAACCTACTTTATCCTTACTATCATTGAAGCTCTGCTCCGCAGCAATGCGGTCATGTATATTTTAGACCCAAAGAACGCCGACCTTGCGGATTTGTCCGTTGTCATGCCGGAAGTCTGGTACAAGAAAGACGATATAACCGCCTGTATTGACAGGTTCTATGACGGTATGATGGCAAGAAGTGAAGCAATGAAGCTCATGGAGAATTACAGGACAGGTGAAAACTATGCCTATTTAGGACTATCGCCCCACTTCCTTATTTTTGATGAATATGTGGCGTTCATGGAAATGCTCACCACAAAGGAAAATGCTGCTGTCCTTAACAAGCTGAAACAGATAGTCATGCTCGGACGACAGGCAGGATATTTTCTCATTCTCGCCTGTCAGCGTCCAGACGCAAAGTATCTCGGTGATGGAATCCGTGACCAGTTCAATTTCCGTGTGGCTCTTGGGCGTATGTCGGAGCTTGGGTACAGTATGATGTTCGGTGAAGTAGACAAGGACTTTTTCTTGAAGCAGATTAAAGGGCGTGGCTATGTTGATACGGGAAACAGTGTCATATCCGAGTTTTACACTCCCCTTGTACCCAAAGGACATGACTTTTTAAAAGAGATAGGAAGATTGTCACAAAACAGGCAGGACGGACAGGCGGCGTGCGAAGCGAAAGACGCAGGTACGGACTAGCCTGTGTTGGGGTGGCGTAAGCCGCCCCAACCATCTGCCCCCATTATCTAACAGGGGGGCACAAATTATCTGGAAACAGTCAATTACATATCAAAAAGTCCTTGAAAACAGAGGACTTTTCAAACATTCAAAGAAGTGTGACAAAATCGGTAACTGTCACATTTCTTTTTCGATTGGAGGGATTGAAACTGAATGATACCGATTGGATAAACGATTTTAAGGAAAAACGGACGCAGTACGGCGTTTCCCAGAATCGTCTTGCGGTCATGGCTGGTATCAGTCGTGAGTATGTCAGCAGGATTGAATCTGGAAAAGTAGCCTTGACAGAAGAAATCAAGGGGAAATTCACGGACGCTCTGGAAAAGCTGAATCCAGAGAATCCGTTGGAAATGGTCTTGGATTACGTCAGAATCCGATTCCCCACACAGGACGTTCGGCACGTTGTTGAAGATATTCTGCAATTAAAGCTGGATGTAATGATACATGAGGACTACGGATTCTACTCCTATGCGGAACATTATGTGCTTGGTGATGTGTTCGTGCTGACATCACCCGATAAAGAGAAAGGCACACTGCTGGAGCTGAAAGGCAAAGGCTGTCGACAGATGGAAAGTTATCTGCTGGCACAGCATAGGAGCTGGTATGACTTTCTCATGGACGCTCTGGTGGAAGGAGGTGTGATGAAACGTCTTGACCTTGCCATCAACGATATGGCAGGAATCTTGGATATTCCAGAGCTGACAGAGAAATGCAACCGTGAAGAATGTATTTCCGTATTCCGCAGCTTCAAGAGCTACCGCAGCGGTGAGCTGGTGAGAAGCAATGAACAGGACAGATACGGAATGGGAAATACGCTTTATATCGGTTCGCTCAAATCAGAGGTTTATTTCTGTATCTATGAAAAGGACTATGAGCAGTATGTGAAATACGATATACCCATTGAAGATACGAAAATCAAGAACCGTTTTGAAATTCGGCTGAAAAATGAGCGAGCCTATTATGCGGTGCGTGACCTGCTGACCTATCATGACGCAGAGCGTACCGCTTTTGACATTATCAACCGTTATATGCGGTTCGCTGACAAGGAGGTGGAGAAAAGACGCAGCGAATGGCAGACCAATGAGAAATGGGCGTACTTTATCGGCTCTGATCGTGGGCGTTTGAAACTGACGACCAAACCAGAGCCTTATACGCTCACTCGGACGCTCAACTGGATAAGCAGACAGGTAGCTCCCACTTGGAAAGTCTTACAGAAGATTGACAGTACCAACGGTACGACTTATCTCAAAGACATTTTAGACCATGCGAAGCTCACGGAGCGTCACAAAAAGCTGATTGAACAGCAGACAACTTCCACAGAGGAAATGATTACAGAAACGGAGGAATGACAACATGAAGCATATCTTATTTGATTTATTCCTGTTCTCACTTGGAGCAGCCGCAGAAAGAGAAATTGAAATGATGGAAAGGAGCAGAAAATAATGAATTTCGGACAGAACTTATGTGCGACTCGTTCCTTAGTGAAAAGCTAAGGCACTAATAAAAGAACGAAAAAGT
>NZ_JAJDKA010000065.1:0-14732 GCF_020589945.1 Faecalibacillus sp. MSK20_93
ATGCATTTGCGACAGGGAAAGAAATGGCAAAGACAGAAGGAATCTTAGTAGGGATTTCATCAGGGGCAGCATTATATGCAGCCAAAGAACTAGCAAAGAGAGAAGAGAATGCAGGGAAGACAATTGTCGTCTTGTTACCAGATGGTGGAGATCGTTATTTATCAACACCTTTAATTCAAGATTAGGGAAATTATTTTCCTTTTTTTTAAAAGGAAAATATAGGGATGAAAAATTTTCAATTCAAGATACAACAAGAAGTATTAGATTTAGGGGTAAAAATAAAAGGTGTAAGAATACATGGTATTAATAATACTGTGTATTCTTCATCTTTAAATGATTATATTGATGTTCATGTTAAACGTCTTTTAGAAAATAATACACTTGATACGTTAAAAGAAAATAGAATTATTCAAGGTTTTTATGATTTACATAAAGAAGTAGGAATTCCTAAAAGAAAGAATTTACCTGCAAGTGAAAATTTATTAAAGAATTTATTAAAAAAACAAGAATTTCATAAAATTAACCCATTGGTAGATATCTATAATCTAATTTCAATGGATACTAAACTTGCATTAGGGGCGCATGATTTAGCAAAAACTGAAGGAAATATTAGTTTAAAGTTAATAACAGGGAATGAAAACTATATTCCTTTAGGTAGCGAAGAAGCAAAAGTTGTTAAAGCAGGTATTTATAGTTATATAGATGATGCTAATGATATTATTTGTTTTAGTGAAATAAGACAAGTTGATAAAACTAAAGTCACAAATGAAAGTGAAGATATCTTTTTTATAGTTCAAGGAAATAAGGAAACATCTGATAAGTATGTAGAAGAAGTAGCTAAAGAATTGATTACAGTTGTGACTTATTATTTAAGAGGAGTAGGAGAAATTATTTAAGACATTTTAGAGCATATTCTAAAATGTTTTTTTATTTTATGAAAAAAATCAAAATAAAAGGGTTAACATGATAAAATAATCAAGTCTTATCCAATTTTGCTTAAATATGTCGAACTCGACATATTTTTTGTTGTTATTTAATGAAAGCGCTATTATAATAGTAAAAGGGAATTGGGGAGATGTTAATGAATCAAGAATATCAAGTTCTTGTTGTGTTAGATTTGTTGGTGACACAAATGAACAAATTTGCAAGTAGAAAACTAAAACCTTATGGAATCAAGTTTAATGAATTGAATATTATTCGTTTTATTGAAAAGGCGGATGGTCCAGTTTATCAAAAAACAATTTGTCAAGAATTTCAGCTTTCTCATTCAACGGTAGTGGGAATTGTTTTTCGCTTAGATGATTTAGGTTATCTTTTAATTGGTAATAGTCGTGTGGATAAAAGACATACGAATGTTACAATTACAGAAAAGGGAAAACAATTGATTCAAGAGACAGAAGATATCTATCAAGAAATCATAGGAAAGATGAAAGTGATTATTTCTGATGAAGAAATGAACACAATTATTCAATCTGTTGATCAAATCAAAGAATTATTTAAATAGGAGGTTATTATGGGAACATTTAGGTTTTCAATGAGAATGCTTGTTAAAGATTATAAAAAGAGTCTTTTTTATGGGATTACGTTAATATTTGCGGTTGCCGTATGTTTTGTATTTTTCAATATTATTAATAATCCAGATTTAGCTGATCAAGCGATTGCTAGAAGTGGTGGTACATGGAATGATGTACAAATGCCTTTTTCTTCAGTTTTGTCATTTTTAATTATTTGTTTTTGTTGTTTTATGATTTTCTTCGCAAATAATTTCTTTTTATCAAGAAAGACAACAGAACTTGCTATTATGGCTATGTCTGGTTCAGGGTACATTAATTCAACGATGTATGTTTTATATCAAACATTTACTTTGTTGATTCTTGCTACGCCTTTAGGAATTTTAATTGGGAGATGTGTGGTTCCTTTTTCAAATGATTACATGTATCAAATGTTAAGCGTTTCTAAAGATCCATCCATTATACCAAGTGAAGCTTATCTTTATTCCTTTATCTTAGTTGCCATTGTTTTATCAATGATTTGTGTTTTAACGGCAGGCTTTTTACATAAAAATGATATTCAAACTCTTTTAAGTCAAGAAAAAGAAATGAAAGTTAAAAAAAATACAAAAAAAAGTGTTTCACTTACTTTTTTTGGAATCTATATTTTTGGAATTGTTATGATGTTTATGAATCCCCATGAACCAACTGCTTATATTGCACCAACGCTTGTAGGGTTATCGGGGGCAGTAGGGGTGATTCGATATGTATTACCAGATATTGTAAGGAATTTAAAAAGAGGAATTTTTCTTACAAAAAGATATATTCTTATTTCAATTTCTAATTTAAATTATTCAATTCAAAGATCACTTCTTTTATTTTCTTTAATGACGGTAGCTGTTACAGGAATGCTTGCCATTCTTGCTTCTAATATTCATTCACCACGTGAATTTACGACAGGAGTTATTGGTTATGTGGTCGTTATTGTTTTACTAGTTGTTTCGATTATTTATAAGTTATCGATGGAAGCTATGACTAGAAAAACACTTTTCTTGAATTTATGGAAAATCGGTTATACCAAAAAAGAACTTAATAAAATAGTACGACAAGAAGTTATTAGTTATTATTTTGTTTTGATTTTAATTCCGCTTGTTTATATTGTTTTTATATCAGGACGTTTTATTTATTATGGAGATATGTCACTTCAATTTGCATTTATCTATGTTTTATCTTATGTTATACCAATTATTATTTCAGGATTTATTACTTATGTTCAATATATCAATGCAGTAGTTAAACCAATCAAAGGAGGAAAATAAAATGGAAAGAAAAGAAATACTTGTTGCTGATAAAATTACAAAAATTTATGGAATTGGAACAAAAACACTTTATGAAGCTTTACATGAAGTTTCACTAACAATGTATGAAGGTGAATTTGTGTGTATTATGGGACCTTCTGGGGCTGGTAAATCGACCTTCATTAATAACCTTTCAACTATTGATATTCCTACAAAAGGAAAAGTCTTTATTAATGGTAAAGAAGTACGTGTTATGTCAGAAGGGGAAATTGGTAAGTTTAGATATGAAAATTTAGGTTTTATTTTCCAAGAATTTAACCTCTTAGATAGTTTAACTATTTTTGAAAATATCGCTGTACCACTAACTCTTGCAAATGTGGATAAAAAAGAAATTACCAAAAGAGTCGAAGAAGTTGCTAAAAAACTTGATGTAGCGCAAACTCTTGATAAATATCCTAATGAATGTTCAGGTGGTCAAAGACAAAGAGTAGCTATTTGTCGTGCTTTAGTTACTAATCCTAAATTGATTGTTGCTGATGAACCAACTGGAAATCTTGATAGTAAAAACTCTCATGAAATTCTTTCTTTATTTAAAGAACTTAATGAAAAAGAAGGTGTCTCTATTTTAATGGTAACACATGATAGTAAGATTGCTTCTTATTCTTCTAAACTATTATATATTAAAGATGGCATTATTGATTGTACGATTGAAAGAGAAGGATTATCACAAAAAGAATATTTTTATAAAATAGTTGATATTAATTCAAGTGAATCACAAGAACTTTTTGAATAATGGGTATCATTAAACTTGCATTTGTTTCTTTAAAGAAAGATATGTCAAAAAGTATCTTTTACTTTTTGACCTTTCTTCTTACAACTATTTTTATATTCTCTTTTTTTAATCTTACGTTTAATCCTTATTCAGGCATTCATTTGGGAAAAGATGATACAACCTTTGTGACGCCCATTGCAGTTTTTGTTATTGTTATTGCTATGCTTTGTGTTTTTCTCGCAAATAACTTTTATGTTTCTAATAAAGGAAAAGAAATTTCGATTATTTTGATGTCAGGAGCAAGTATTTATCAATTAGGCTTCTACTTATTCTTACAAGTCTTTACGATTATGCTTTGTGCGATTCCTTTAGGTCTTGTTTTAGGTTATTTACTCATTCCATCGATCAATTCATTATTTATGATGACTTTTAAATATAGCGGACAGCTTTTCTATTTATCAAGCCAAACTTTTCCAGCAACATTTATGATTCTTGCTTTTGAAGTTATGTGGTGTTCTATGTTGAATTTGGGGTATTGTGTTAGAAGCACGATTAATTCTATGATTCATGATAAAAATAAAATAGATTTAAGTGGTTTAAAAGGTCCACAAATTACGAGTAAAGTTTTTATTATTCTTTATTTTGTGCCAATGGTTTTATTCTTATTTGTGAAAGATTCAACTTCTTATATGTTTATAGCTTTATTTGGCTTGATTGGTATATCAGGTCTTATTAAAAAAGTATTACCAGAATATATTCGAAAAAGGCAAAGAAATAATTCATTAGAGAATTCAAAAGATTTAATTTCATTAGGATTTTTTCATAGTGACATTCAAAAAATCTTTGGATTATTGCTGATTTCGTTGCTTTCCTCTGTTTTACTTACTTGTATTATCGTTTATACAATAAAACAACCACTTGTTTCAATGGTTGCTTTAATGTCTTATGTTTCAGTGATGATTTTAATGTCATTGACGATTGTTTTTAAAATAGGAATGGAGCTTTCTAAAAGAAAAGGTAATTTTGAAAATCTTTGTCGTTTAGGTTTTTCTCTTGAACAATTAAAAAGAATCATAAAAAAAGAAATGATTTGTTTCTATGGTGTTATTCTTTTACTTCCATTATCCTATCAAATCATTATCTTATGTAATTTACTTCTAAGAGCTAAAATTACGTTTTATTTATTTTTAATTATCTTAATTATACAAATTGTTCCTTTGTTTATAAGCTATTTATTAAGTATCAAACTTTATAAAGGCATTTTACCAACTTCTATCATTATGGAAAAATAATTATTTAAAGAATCTTTTAAAAAAGGATTCTTTTTTCTTTACTTCAAAAGGATTACAAGGAGAGTCGGTCTTTAAATCATAAAATGTGACTTCTTGGTTTGTGGTTTCAAATACACAATAAGTAGGATGAGGGTACTGACCGCGAGGAAAAGTCATACTTCCTGGATTGATAAAAATTGTGTTTTCTTTTTTATAATAAGTTGGATTATGTGTATGACCAAAACAAACGACATCTAGATGATGATTGGAAGCATACGCTTCAAGTTCATAAGGGGATTCATCAATGTGGAAAAGATGTCCATGACAAATAAAGAATTTCAAATGATCAATATCCAGTGTTAAATCTTTTGGTAAATCAACAAAATCATTGTTTCCTCGAACATTATAGAAGTGATCTACTTCTAAAGGAGTATAAGGCATATAGATATCACCACAGTGAATATAATAAGATGCTGGATGATTTTTAATAAATTGTAATAGGGTTTGTTTGGTCATGGAATGACTATCGGATAAAATCATAATTTTCATAAATAACCTCCTTAAATATGCTATAATTATTTTATCATAAAATAAGAAAGTGAGGTATTTTATGTCAGCATTTATACAATTTAAAGATGTGAAAAAAACTTATAAAGTAGGAGATGTTGAGATTCATGCCAGTAATGGTGTCAATTTTGAAGTTAATAAAGGTGAATTTGTGGTTATTGTTGGACCGAGTGGAGCAGGTAAAACAACGATCTTAAATCTACTAGGAGGAATGGACCAACCTACAAGTGGTTCGATTATGGTTGATGGTCAAGATGTTGCGCGTTATGATGAAGCAAAACTTACGCAATATCGAAGAGATGATATTGGTTTTGTGTTTCAATTTTATAATCTTGTGCAAAACTTAACAGCTTTAGAAAATGTTGAACTTGCTTCACAAATATCTAAAGATCCTTTAGATGAAAAAATGGTTTTAAAAAGGGTAGAACTAGAAAATCGTATGAATAACTTTCCTGCGCAATTATCAGGTGGAGAACAACAACGTGTAGCAATTGCTAGAGCGATTGCGAAAAATCCTAAATTACTTTTATGTGATGAACCAACGGGAGCTTTAGATTATTTAACAGGGAAAGCTATTTTAGCTTTGCTTAGAGAAATGTGTGATAAGTATAAAATGACAGTTATTGTGATTACTCATAATAGTGCTTTAGCTCCAATGGCAGATCGTGTGATTCATTTAAAAAATGGAAAGGTTGATCAAATGTTTTTAAATGAACATCCTCAACCTATTCAAGAAATTGAGTGGTAATAATGAAAAGAAATGCTTATGTTAAAAATCAAATAAGAATTATTAAAAAAACAAAAGCACGATTTTTATCTATTTTTTGTATTGTTTTTTTAGGAGCTTCATTTTTTGCAGGACTTCGACAAAGTCCTTTGATTATGAAAGAATCAATGCACGATTATTTACAAACATATAAATGGAATGATTTGAACTATATTGCAACATATGGTTTTGATGAATCTATTATTCAAAAAGTTGAAAAAGTAAAAGGAGTAGAAGCTGTTGATTATGGTTTTCGCTTTGATGCTTTAATGTCATATGATGAAAAAGCAAATATCGGGATGACAGTTTATAGTGATGATGATTTTTCAAAGGGGGTAGACCTACCTGAATTATTAAAGGGAAGATACCCTCAAAAAGATAATGAATGTTTGATGGATTATCAGTATATAAAAAAATCATCTTTGAAATTAAATAATCAAATTACTTTAGAAAATGATTATGGTAAAAAAGAATATAAAATTGTAGGAATCATTAATGATAGTCGTTATGTAAGTAATTTAGAAAGAGGTACAAACAGTTTAGGTGATGGGAATAATAGTGGGTTTATTCTTGTTTTAAATCAAGGAAATGAACATATGGCTGTTCCTGATGAATTGTTTGATTTACATGATCAAAAGACTTTTTATAATGATTTGCGTATTCATTTAAAAAATGAAAATCATTTATATGAATTTGATGATGATTATGATGAGTATGTAAAACCAATCAATAAAAAAATCAAAGCAATTTTAAAAGATTATAATCTTGATTTTTACAATCAAACAAAAGAAGATGCTTTGAATAAAATAGCTGATGGTGAAAAAGAGTATCAAGATGGTCTAAAACAATATCAAGAGGGAATGGATGCTTATCAAAATGGTATGAATCAATATCTTGATGGTAAAAAACAATATGATCAAGGATATCTTCAATATCAACAAGGTTTAAAAGAATACCAAAGTGGTTTAAAACAATATCAAGCTGGTTTAAGTCAATATCAAACAGGGTATCAAAAATACCAAGAAGGACTTAAACAATACCAAGCAGGTTACCAGACTTATTTAGATTATGTAGAAAAAGTTGATCAATATGATACGTCTATCCAAACTGTTGAAGCTGCGTTAAGTCAATTTGGTGGTTATGAACAAGCTAAAAATATTCCAAGTGATTCACCTTATTATCAACAAGCGCAAACTTTGATTGTAAGCTATGATCAATTAAAACAAAATGAATCACAAATCACTACTTTAAAAACACAATTACCTGTTATTAAACAAGAACTAGATCAAAATAAAACGGTTTTAGATCAAACAAATGCTCAACTTGTACAAAGTAAACAACAATTAGATGCCTCAAATCAAAAAATAAAGGCTTCTAAAGCTCTTTTAGATCAAACAGGAATCAAACTTGCTGATTCTAAAAAACAATTAGATGAAGCTAAAAATACTTTAGATAGTAACTTACCACAATTAGAAGAAGCTAAAGTAAAATTAGATCAAGCACAAAGTGATTTAAATGAAGCTAAACAACAAGTAGCTGATTTACAAAAAGGAAAAATCATTACCTTAACTAAAAATGAAAGCGCAGCAATCTTAAGTTATAGTGGTAACTGTGATTCAATATCAGCTTTATCAATTCTGTTCCCAGTTCTCTTTTTCTTAGTAGCAGCTCTTGTTTCAATGACAACAATGACAAGAATGGTTGAAGAACTAAGAGTACAAAATGGAACATTAAGAGCGTTGGGCTATAAGAAAAAAGATGTGATTATGCAATATTTGATCTATGCTTTTCTAGCAACATTCTTTGCTAGTAGTATTGGAATTGTTTTTGGAACATATTTCTTCCCAAGTATTATTTACTATTTATATCGTATTATGATGTTTGATATAGGAGCACCAACACGTATTATTTTTGAACTAGCAACATGTATACAGACATATATTATTTCAGTCGTGATTATTTTATTTGTCACTTTTATGGTCTGTTATAAAGAATTACAAGCTGTTCCAGCGCAAATTTTAAGACCGAAAGCGCCTAAGCTAGGGAAAAGGATATTACTTGAAAGAATTACTTTTATTTGGAAGAGATTATCATTTAATCAAAAGGTAACAATGAGAAATATCTTTAGATATAAAAAGAGATTCTTTATGTCTGTTATTGGAATAGCAGGTTGTACAGCATTGATCGTTATTGGTTTTGGAATCAAGTATTCTGTTTCTCCACTAGCAAGCGAACAATATGGCAATATGTGGATTTATGATGGTGTTGTAAATTATAAAGATGATTTAACAGCAACGACAAAAAAACAAGCACAAGATGATTTTAAAGGGCAATCTCAAGTGAAATCGACAATGGGTATTTACAATAAAACGATCACGATTGATCAACAAATGGTAACAGTTGAAATTCCAAGTGAAACAAAAGATTTTGATCAATATATTCATATGAGTGATTATCAAACAGGCAAGACTTTAAATCTTAAAGATGATGGTGTTTACATCAATGCAAAACTTGCCGAAATATTAGATTTAAAAGTTGGTGATCAACTTACATTATCATTAGATAATAAAGATTATAAAGTAAAAATTGCAGGTATTTATAAGCTTTATTTTAGACATTATATTTATATGTCTCCAAAATACTATGAAAACTTAACCAAAGATGAAGTTCATTATAATAGCCAATATTTTAAATTAAATAAAAAAGCAAGTGAAAAGAAACTTACAAATTATTGTGATCATCATGAAAATATTACTTCTATTCAATATGTCAGTGGTATTTCAGAAGGATTTTATAGTCAAATGGAAAGTTTAGATAGTGTTGTCTTTATTTTAATTGTTTGTGCAGGTGCACTTGCGTTTATTGTTTTATACAATCTAACAAATATTAATATTCAAGAAAGAAAAAGTGAAATTGCAACGATTAAGGTTTTAGGTTTCTATCCAAAAGAAGTCTATGATTATGTCTTTAGAGAAAACATTATTTTAGCCTTTATTGGTTCGATTGTTGGACTTGGTCTTGGTAAGATTATTCATACTTATTTGATTAGAACGGTTGAAGTAGATATGGCGATGTTTATTAGAACAGTTAATATCAGATGCTATATGATTGCTATTATTTTAACAATGGCATTTACATTCTTGATTAATCTTTATATGCGAAGAGTTCTTAAAAAAATAGACATGGTTGAGTCTTTGAAAAGCATAGATTAATCATAAATATTATTTAGGATTACGTAAAATTAAGGATTTTTTCAAAAAAAATTAAAAAAAATTGAATCTTCTAAATCCCTTGCTATGGTTGACATTCAAGGGATTTACTACTTGTATAGACAGGGCAAAGGGTGGATTTTTAGTTGATTTTACGTTATAATACGTTTGTATTTGTTGAAAGGAGGAGACGAATGGAGAGAAATATTAAGGAAAGAGTTAGTCAATATGTAGATGAAAACAAAGTCAAAGAGAAGTTAACTCAGTTTTTCCAAGAAAAAATTGTCAATAGAAAAGCGATGTTTATACCTATTACAGGTGTTGCAACATTTATGTTAGTAGGATACGCTGCTGCTGATACAAAAGCACCAGAAATCACATCTGATCAAATTGAGGTTCCTTATGGAGAAAAATTTGATGTTGATACTGTAGATGTAACTGACAATCGTGATAGCAGAGAAGACATTCAAGTAAGTGCCGATCTTGCATCATTAAATGTTGAACAATTAGGAGATTATAAGGTTACTGTAACATCTACTGATTCATTTAATAATGAAACAACAAAAGAAGTTACAGTAAAAGTAGTGGATCAAGAAGGTCCAAAATTTGAAACTTTAGGTTCAAATGAAGGTTATGTAGTTGAAGTTCCTGTTAATGGAAGTAGTGATTTATCAAGTTATGTAAAAGCAACTGATAATGTAGATGGTGATGTAACTCCATTTATTGAAGCAGATAAAACTTTAGATACTTCTAAATTAGGGACACAAACAATTACATTAAAAGCCACAGATGTTTCAGGAAATGAAACAGAAAAAACAATTGATTTTGCTGTGACTGATGATGCTGCACCAGTGATTACATTGAAAAATGGTGCAGATGTTACATTAAATTATGGGTCAGATTTTAACTTATCTGATTATGTAGATGTTACAGATAACTTTGATGGTGTCGTTCAACCTCAAGTAGAAGGAAGCATTGATAACCATAAAGAAGATGGTGTACAAACTTTAACAATTAAAGCAACTGATTCATCTGGTAATGAATCTTCTGCTCAATTGAATGTTGCTGTAAAAGATACAGAAGCGCCAAAAATTTCTTTATCAAAATCAGAAGTTTCTGTAAACGTAGGAGCAAGTTTAGATTTATCTAACTACTTATCAAGTTCAACTGATAATAAAGATGGAGATGTAAAAGGAAAAGTATCAATTCCTTCTGTAAGTACTTCAAAAGCTGGTTCTTATACAGCTACTTATACAGTAAGTGATGCTGCTGGAAATCAAGGTAGTGCGTCATTAACTGTAAAAGTTAATGCGGTACGTACTTCTTCTAAGAAAGGTTCTGTAGCTATTGGTACTACTTCTAGACCAAATTATTACGGAACATCAGTTATAGGTGCTGCCTATTCAAGACTTGGGTGCCCTTACGTATGGGGTGCTGAAGGACCAAATACATTTGACTGCTCTGGTCTAGTAAAATGGTGTTATGCTAAAGCTGGTAAATCTTTACCACATTCATCAAGTGCGATGAAATCATCTGGTACTGTAATCAGTATTTCGAGTGCACAACCTGGGGATATCTTATGGAGACCAGGACATGTAGCAATTTATATTGGTGGTAACCAATACATTCATGCTCCACAAACTGGAGATGTTGTAAAAGTTTCATCTGGTGTAAGTAGCTTTACATGTGCAATTAGACCTTAATATTAAAAAGTCGTGGAAAAATCACGGCTTTTTTTGTACTTTAAAAGAATATATTTTTAATAATGAATGAAACTAATTATTGATTGTTTGGGTATAATAAAATTGAAAAAAGATTGATAAATTCTACAAATTTGCATTTTTAAATAAAATGTGTTATGATAATAGACGGTTAAAAAAATTCAAAAGGAGAACATTATGAAAACAGACATACAGACCAAGCTCAAAACATTGTTTGATGAGAAAATTAAAAATAGAAAAGCAATGTTTATTCCAATCGCTGGGGTAGCTGCATTTATGTTAGTAGGTTATGCTGGTGTGGATCATGAAAAGCCTGAGATTGTATCAAGTCATATTCAAATTCCTTACGGTGAAAAGTTTGATACGGATGCAATTGATGTTGTTGATAATCATGATAGTAGAAGTGAGCTGTTAGTAGAAGCTGATGATGATTCCTTAGATGTTAAACAATTAGGAACATATCAAGTTGAAGTGCGTGCAACAGATCAGTTTAATAATACTGATGTTAAAACAATTCAAGTAGATGTTGTTGACGAAGAAGCACCAAAATTAAAAATGTTAGGTGCAAATGATGGATATTATATTGAAGTACCAGTTTATGGTAGTCAAGATTTATCTTCATATATTAAAGCAGTGGATAATGTAGATGGAGATGTGACACCATTTATCGAAAGTGATAAACAATTAGATACTTCAAAACAAGGAACACAAACAATTAATGTTTCAGTAAGTGATAATAGTGGTAATACAACTGAAGAAGCGTTTAAATTCTTTATTGCTGATATGCAAGCTCCAGAAATTACTTTAAAATCAGGAAGTGATATTACAGTAGATTATGGTAGTGAATTTAAATGGCAAGACTATGTATCAATTAGTGATAACTTAGATACAAATATTGAACCTAAAGTAGAAGGAACAATTGATACTAAACAATTAAATCAACAAAAAGAAATGACAATTATTGCTACTGATGGCGCTGGTAATTCATCAAAAGTAACATTGAATGCTACTGTTAAAGATATTACTGGACCAAATATCGTTTTATCAACAAATAAAGTATCTGTTGATAAAGGAAGCAATGTTGATTTAAAATCATATATTACATCTGCCGTAGATAACTTAGATGGTGATATGAAAGATAAGATTTCATTCAATACAATTGATACTTCTACAACAGGAGTAAAGACAGTCACATATACAGGTGTGGATTCAGCAGGTAATAAATCAGAAGTACAATTACAAGTGGAAGTAACATTCTATGGAGAAAGAATCGTTAATACAGGTCTTTCTAAAACAGGATGTCCATATGTATGGGGATCAACTGGTCCTAATTCATTCGATTGTTCAGGATTTACACAATGGGTATATAGACAAAATGGTATTTATATTCCAAGAACTTCATCAGAACAAAAAGCTGCTGCTAAAAAAGTAGTAAGTTTATCTGAACTTGAAGTTGGAGATATTTTATGGCGTTCAGGACATGTAGGAATTTATATTGGAAATGGACAATATGTTCATGCACCACATACAGGAGATGTTGTTAAAGTTTCTTCTGGTGTAGGTAAATTTACATGTGGACTTAGATATCAATAAAGGTTTCGATTTGAAACCTTTTTTTTTGCCTTTAAAAACGATATAATATATCTAAAGAGGGTGATTTTTTGTATATTGCAACAAGTAGTCAATTAAAAAGATATGATCAAGCATTGTTGGATTATGGCTATTCAATTGAGCAATTAGTAGATAAAGCCAGTGATTGTTTATTGAAACATTTTGATGAGTATCAATGTATTATGATTGTTTGTGGGCCAGGGAATAATGGTGCTGATGGGATTTCATTAGGAATTAAATTACACCAAGAAGGTAAAGAGGTATTACTTTGCTTAACTGGAAAAGAAGAAAAACTCAGTCAAGCAAATAGATATTATCTTGACCAAGCACAATCTTTATCGATAGAGTGTTTATTTGTAAGTGAAGAAACACTTGAAGAATTTCAAAAAAGTGTTCCACATTTCGATGTGGTAGTTGATGCATTGTTTGGCTTTGGACTTAATAGTGATTTAAGAGGAATTGTTAAATATGTTGTTGATCTTATAAATAATATAGAGGTAGATGTTATTGCGATAGATATTCCTACAGGTTTAAATCCTGATACAGGAAAACCTTATAATAGCTGTATTTGTGCGTATCAAACAATAACGTTAACAGCTTATAAGCTTGCTTTTTTAAATCCAGAAAGTGAAATGTATACAGGGAAAGTGATTTTAGAATTATTAGATGCTAAATCTTTTCATGAAGAAATGCTATTTTCACAACCAATTGATTTTAAATGGGCTAAATATCATATAAAAGAACGTTTATATGATGGACACAAAGGAACTTATGGAAGAATTATGCATGTAACAGGGTGCTATCATTATCGAGGAGCTGCACTTTTAGCAGCTAAAGCAGCTGTTTATGCTGGAAGTGGATTGGTTACGGTTTGGTCTAATGAAAAAGTAATTGATTCTTTAAGTTTATTTTGTCCAGAGGCAACATCATGTCAAAGACATTATTTTGATGAACATTTATTACAAGGGAAAGATGCAATTCTTATAGGAAGTGGACTTGGTTTAAATGAAGATAGTGAACGTTTTGTCTGTGAACTTTTAAGTCATACACAAGTTCCAGTTGTGATTGATGGTGATGCCTTGACCATTCTTGCAAAACATCCAGAGTTATTAGAAAATCATCATTCCTCTTGGATTTTAACACCACATCATGGAGAATTTAAAAGATTTGTGGATTTTAAGCAAACAAGTGAAATGGTAGATCAAGCGAATGCATTTGCAAAAAAATATCATGTTACCTTAGTTTTAAAAGGTCCACATACTCTTATTAGTGATGGAAATGAAACATATCGTATTATGTCAGGAAATAAAGGAATGTCATCTGCAGGTATGGGGGATACACTTGCTGGAATTATTAGTAGCTTTTTAGGACAAGGTTATTTGCCAAAAGATGCGGCTATTTTAGGAACGTATTTACATGGTTTATGTGGTGATGAAGTCTATAAAGAAAATTATACGGTTGTTGCTTCAAAAGTAATTGACGAAATTCCTCAAATGATGAAAAAATTGAAACAAGATTGATTACGAAACGTGTTCGTTTCGTAATTTTTTTTACCTTTTTTTAAAAAATAAAAAGAAAAAGATCAAAAAATTGTCTATATAATAATAGGAGGAAAAACTAAATGGAAAAAGTATTAGAAATCACATCAAATGATCATATTATCATGATCGATAAACTCTGTAAAAGAATATTAGGACATCCTGAAATCTTAGGAAGAATCATTAAAGGTTTTATTAAAGAAGCTGAGGATGTATCTTTAGAAGAAATCATTGAACTTATTAAAGGAAAGAAGGATCAGGAAGGAAATTCTTATTTCCAACAGCTAAATAATGTCATCGATATTGCTCATCATGGAAGAGCGGAATTTGATTATTTATGCTGTATCAATCTGCCACAAGCTGATGGAACAATGAAAAGAATTTATCTAGATGTAGAGATACAAAATGTAGAGAATCCCGGCTATGCCCCACTAACAAGAGGAAATGATTATCTTTCAAGAAGGATTACCAGTCAAAATGGAAAGGAAT
>NZ_JAJDKA010000066.1:0-13883 GCF_020589945.1 Faecalibacillus sp. MSK20_93
GAATGTATATTGTTTATGACTACTTAGATGGGTCAATTACAATATACCAGGAAGATTAATTAATGAACTCAATTTTAATTAAACCACATCATTTTATTGATATTATTAAATTATATGGATCTGGGATAGATAGATTTGTTCCTGATGAAAAAATGGGACATGATTTTTATAAGGTTGCTAATGAAATTATTGATAATCCATCTGTTGATTTAAAATTAACAATTGATGGAGATGACATTTGTAAACCTTGTAAAAAATATCATGAACAATGTATAGATCCATTAACACATATACAAGGATATACAAGTAAAGATGTTTATAATAAAACTTTAGATAAAAGAATTATAAAATTATATAACTTAAATGATGATTATTATACGGCAAAACAATTATGCTCTATAATTCAAAATAATAAAGAATATATCTTTGAAGTCTGGGATGAAGAAGATAATGAAGTAACAAAAAAAAGATATGAATTGTTTTTACAAGGGGCTCATAAATTTTTAGATAACATTTAAAGAATAAATATAGGAAGAGGTGATAGATTTGTCAAAAAGGGAAAAAGCTTATTTTCATTTACCGGGATTATTTGAGTTTTATGAATTGTATAAAGTCTTTCTACCTTTATTTTATCATCATCGTGAATATTTTTATGATTGGTGTGAAATAGGTTCTATTTATGGAAGTCCTGAAGATTGTTTATGGGGTGGAGGACGTCTTGGTGAAGGAAATCAAAATCCTTATGAAGTTCTTTCACTTATGAATCAATATCATATTTCTTCGCGACTTACTTTCAGTAATTCATTACTTCAAGAAAAACATCTTCAAGATAAAAGATGTAATGATCTTTGTGCTTTATTTGAAAAAAGTGAGGTTCAAAGTGGGATTATCATTCATTCTGATTTGTTACTAGAATATTTAAAAAAACAATATCCACGTTTTTATTTTGTTTCTTCAACAACGAAAGTTCTTACAAAATTTGAACAATTAGTAGATGAGTTAAAGAAAGATGACTTTTTATATGTTGTCCCTGATTTTCGTTTAAATAAAGTTCAACAATTAGAAAATCTTTTACAAAAAGATATGGATAAAGTTGAATTTTTATGTAATGAATGTTGTTTTATAGGCTGCCTTGAACGAAAGAAATGTTATGAAACGGTTAGCCGTCAAAATCTTGGAGAAGATTGTTTAGATCATGTATGCAAAGCTCCGAATTCTCATGAGGGGTATCGTTTTTCTAAAGCTATGCAAAATTCGAGTTTTATCAGTGTTGAAGATATTCAAAATAATTATCTACCAAAAGGCTTTTCTCAATTTAAAATAGAAGGTAGAAGTTTAGGGAGTGCTTTAGTGTTAGAATTTTTACTTTATTATATGGTAAAACCTGAATATCAAATACATGTAAGAGAAGCTATTTATTTAGATAATATGTTAGATTTGTTTTAAAAAATAAGAAGGATAAAACATGTAAAGTGTATAAATTATTAAAGAAAAAAAAAGGAGAACATATATGAAAATAGAATATAAAGAAGGTCTTATTGTTTTAAAAGATCAGGATGAAGAAGTCGGTTATATTAAATATGTTAGAAAAGAAGAAAATGTGATTGATGTTATTTCAACAGTTGTTCATGAAAAATATCAAGGTCAAGGAATGGCAGGAAAGCTTTTTGATGCTTTGATGGACTATGCAAAAGACAATTCTATGAAAATAATTCCATCTTGTAGCTATATTGAAAAGAAGCTTATGAAACTACCTAATTCGTGTGACTTTTTGCATAAATAGGGCAAAAAAGTATATTATACGCAAAAAATTAATATTTATGCGTAAAAATAACAATATTTTCTTGCAATTAGGAAAGATTCTCTATATAATACTTTTGTAAATTAAGAGTCAAAGGGGGGAATCATCATGGCAAAAACTGTAGTAAGAGAAAACGAATCTTTAGATGACGCTTTACGTCGTTTTAAAAGACAAGTATCTAGAACAGGTACCCTTGCTGAAGCTCGTAAAAGAGAATTCTATGTTAAACCAGGATTAAAAAGAAAATTAAAATCTGAAGCAGCAAGAAAAAATAATAAAAAAAGATAATAAAAATACAGCCTTCTTGGCTGTTTTTTTATGCCGTTTTTTCATTGAAAAAATAAGTATCATTTAGTATACTTTATATGATAAAAATAAAGATGTTTTTAATCGAAAAAGGGAGAAACTATGAAAACTGTATTAAAAAATGGAAATGTTTTTTACCAAAATAAAATTCAAAAATTAGATGTAGAAATTGATGGTGAAACAATTAGTCAAATAGGTCATGATTTAGATGGTGAAAATATAATTGATTGTACAGATCTTTTAGTAACACTAGGTTTTGTTGATCTTCATGTTCATTTACGTGAACCAGGATTTGAACATAAAGGAACTATTAAAACAGAAACTTTATCTGCTAAATATGGAGGATATACGCATATTGTAGCGATGGCTAATACAAATCCATGTATGGATGATAAAGAAACTATTGAAGATTTTATTCAAAGAGTTCAAAAAGATAGCTCTATTCATACATATACTTATAGTGCTATTACGAAAGATTTAAAAGGACAAGAGCTTGTTGATTTTAAAGAAAATAATGCTTTTGATATTGTACAAGGATTTTCTGATGATGGAAAAGGTGTTCAAAGTAAAGAAATGATGGCAAAAGCCATGAAAGAAGCAAAAGCAATCAATAGTATTATTGTTGCTCATTGTGAAGATGAAGGAGAACTTGAAAAAGGAGCATGTATTAACTTAGGACGTGTTTCTAAAGAAAATGGTCTTGTAGGAATCAATAATGCTTCAGAATATAATCATGCTTTACGTGATTTACAATTATCTAAAGAAATTGGTAATCGTTATCATATTTGTCATATTTCTACTAAAGAAACTGTGGCAGGATTAAGAGAGTATCGAAAACAAGGACTTCCTGTTTCAGGAGAAGCTTGTCCACATCATTTGATTTTAACAGATGAAAATATTAAAAACTTAAATCCAAATTATAAAATGAATCCACCACTTCGAAGTAAAGAAGATTTAGATGCTTTAATTAAAGGACTTAAAGATGGAACAGTGACATGTATCTCAACAGATCATGCACCTCATAGTGATGAAGAAAAATTAAAACCAATTGATCAAGCACCATTTGGTATTATTGGTAATCAACATGCTTTTAGTCTTGTTTATACATATTTAGTTAAGAAGAATTTGTTAGATTTAGAAACTGTTTTAAAATGTATGACAGTCAATCCAAGTCAAGTAATTGGATTGGATCATGATATGGCTGTTGGTAAAAAAGCTAATATTGCTATCATTGATTTAAATGAAGAATATACGATTACGAGAGATAATATTTATTCAAAAGCAAAAAACACACCATTTTTAGATACAAAATGTTTTGGTTTAGTGAAGTATCATATTTTAGATGGAAAAATAGAAAAATTATAGGAGGAATTTATGAACTATCAAGGGTTAATGGAAATTACAAAAATTGAAAACATTGCAGATGATGTTTATGAAATGACTTTAAAAGGAGAAGGGGCTAAATATATTAGTCAACCAGGTCAATTCATTAATATTAAGATTAATGAAAGTTTACAACCTTATCTTAGAAGACCAATGTCTATTTCTGATTATGATGAAAATACAATTGTGATTGTTTTTAAAGTTGTTGGTCAAGGAACAGAAATTTTAAAGAATAAACAAATTGGAGATCAATTGGATTGTTTAATTGGTTTAGGAAATGGTTTTACTGTTCAAGAAGGAAAAGCTTTACTTATTGGTGGAGGACTTGGAACACCACCTCTTTATAACTTAGGTAAAAAATTAAAAGAAAAAGGTGTAGAAGTCACAACTGTTTTAGGATTTTCTTCTAAAAAAGATGTTTTCTATATTGATAAATTCCAAGAATTTGGAGATGTATTAATTGCGACAATGGATGGTTCTTTAGGTGTTAAAGGAACAGTTATTGATGTTATTAAAAAAGCTAATTTAACATTTGATCATTATTATACATGTGGACCTGAACCAATGTTAGATGCGCTTGCTTTAAATTATCCAGAAAACGGACAACTTTCTTTTGAAGCAAGAATGGGATGTGGTTTTGGAGCTTGTATGGGATGTTCATGTAAAGTGAAAACAAAACCTTATAAACGTATTTGTGTAGAAGGACCAATTTTATTAAGTGAGGAGGTTATTGTAAATGGTTAATTTAAAAGTTAAACTTCCAGGTTTAGAAATGAAAAATCCAGTGATTCCAGCATCAGGAACTTTTGGATTTGGATATGAATTTACAAGATTTTATGATATTAATGTTTTAGGAAGTATCATGATCAAAGGAACAACGCTTGAACCGCGTTATGGAAATCCTTTACCACGTATTGCGGAAGGGCCAAGTGGAATGCTTAATGCAATTGGACTCCAAAATCCCGGTGTTGATGCGGTCATGTCTCATGAGCTAGAAGAACTTCGTAAATGTTATAATGATAAAGTCATCGCTAATATTGGTGGAAGCTGTATTGATGACTATGTTGAAACCGCAAAACGTATTTCAACACATGATATGGTAGGAGCGTTAGAACTTAATATTTCTTGTCCAAATGTTCATAGTGGAGGTATTCAATTTGGGACAAATCCACAAATGGCTGCGGATGTTACACGTAAAGTAAAAGCCGTTTCTCAAAAAACGGTTTATGTTAAACTTTCTCCTAATGTAACAGATATCGTTGAAATGGCAAAGGCTGTAGAAGAAGCTGGAGCTGATGGAATTACAATGATCAATACTTTAGTAGGTATGCGTTTTAATATCAAAACTGGAAAACCGATTATCGCTAATGGAACAGGTGGTTATTCAGGACCAGCTATTTTCCCAGTAGCTTTACGTATGGTTCATCAAGTAAGTAAAGCTGTTAAGATTCCAGTAATTGGTATGGGTGGTATTTCAAGTGCCCATGATGTTATTGAAATGATGGTTGCAGGCGCAAGCGCTGTGGCGATTGGTTGTCAAAACCTTGTTGATCCATATGCTTGTTATAAAATTATTCAAGATTTACCAAAGGAACTTGAAAAGCTTGGTGTTGAAGATATTAATGATATTGTTGGATTATCACATCAATAAAAAGAGAAATGAAAGATTTCTCTTTTTCTATCATTATCCATGTAATATAATAAGATAAATAGGGGTGAAATAAATGGATTTAGATACATTGTTAAATAAAAATCAAAAAGAAGCAGCAACGTATTTAGATAGTCACTTAAGAATTATTGCGGGGGCAGGTTCTGGAAAAACAAGAGTCGTGACTTATCGTATTGCACATTTAATACAGGATGTAGGAATTGATCCTCGTTCTATTTTGGCAATTACTTTTACCAATAAAGCTGCTAACGAGATGAAAGAAAGAGTGAATGAAGTTGTAGGTATTCATGGAAGTGGAACACTTATTTGTACGATTCATTCTTTATGTGTGAGATTTTTAAGACAACATATTAATGTTTTAAATTATCCAAGTAATTTTACAATTATGGATGAAGAAGATCAAAAAGCACTTATTAAAAAGCTTTATACACAATTAGAAATAGATGCAAAAGTTATTTCTATTAAAAGCATGATCAATACAATTTCTTCATATAAAACAGCGAGAGTTTCTCCACAAAGAGCTATTGAATTAGCTGGACAATTTTCAGGAGAACTCAAAAAAGCAAAAGTCTATGAAGCCTATGAAAACTATAAAGAAGATCATTTCTTATTAGATTTTGATGATTTATTATTAAAAGCAGTTTATATTTTGGATAATTATCCAGATATATTAGAAAAATGGCAAAGAAAATTCCAATATATTCATGTAGATGAATTCCAAGATGTAGGTGAAATTGAATATCATTTAGTTCAATTATTATCAAAATATGCCATTGTTTGTGTCGTTGGAGATCCTGATCAAACAATTTATAGCTTTAGAGGAGCAGATGTTCATTTTATTTTAGATTTTGATAAAGATTTCAAACCTAATAAAACAATTATTCTTGATCAAAACTATCGTTCAACTGGAAATATATTAAAAGTATCAAATAATTTAATTCGTAAAAATAGTCAACGTTTAGAAAAGAATCTTTTTACAAAGCAAACAGGTGGAGAAGATGTAATTCACCATGTTGCTAAAAGTGAAGAAGAGGAAGCTAATTGGATTGCTAATAAAATCGAAGATATTGTAAATAATCAAGATGGGGTTAATTATCGTGATATTGCAATTTTATATCGTGCAAACTATTTATCACGTACGATTGAACAAGTATTGATTCGTAAAGGAATTGATTATCGTATTTTTGGGGGATTAAAATTCTTTAATCGTAAAGAAGTTAAAGATGCCTTAAGCTATTTAAGACTTGTTTGTAATCAAGAAGATTTAGCGTTTGAAAGAATTATTAATACACCAGCTAGAGGTATTGGTAAAAAAACATTAGAAAATATTCAATTAGTAGCACTTAATCATCAAATTTCACTTTATGATGCTTTAACGCTTCATAGTGATGAAATTAGACTTTCTAATAAATCAAAAAAAGAAGTGCGAATTTTAGTTGAAGCAATTGAAAAAGCAAGACGTTCAACTTTACCATTACATGAAATGTTTGAAAATTTAATGATTGATGTTGGTTATATTGAAATGCTCAAAAATGATTTAGAAGATAATCGTATTGATAATATTCATGAATTACAACGTTCAATTTATGATTTTCAAGTTTCTCATGAAGATGCACCAACATTAGAAAATTATTTACAAGATATTTCTTTATATACAGATAATGATGCAATTGATCAAGGTCAATATGTTTCTTTAATGTCTATTCATATGGCTAAAGGTCTAGAATTTGATTATGTCTTTGTTTTAGGCTTATCTGAAGGAATTTTCCCAAGCTTTAGAAGTTTAGCTGAAGATGGAGATGATGGTCTTGAAGAAGAAAGAAGACTCGCATATGTAGCCTTTACAAGAGCGAGAAAACAGCTTTTCTTAACAGATAGTGAAGGATTTAGTTTTGTAACAGATTCACCTAAAATTTCTAGTCGTTTCATTGATGAAGTAGGAAATGAAGGAATTATTCATAGCGGAAGTAAGCCTCGTTTTAAAACAACAGATTATGTACCTAAACAAACAGTGTCTAAAGCAGAATTGATTGGGGATAATAAGGTTGATGATTGGAAAGTTGGAGATCTTGTAAATCATGATATTTTTGGTAAGGGTGTTGTTGTTAAGGTCAATAAGAATATTTTAGATATTGCTTTTGAACTTCCAGCAGGACTTAAGTCTTTAATGGCCAATCATAAAGCATTAAAAAAACTTACAAATTAGAGAATTCTTTGAATTCTCTTTTTAGTATTATTTTGTTATAATAAAAAAGATTTTAAAAAGGAGTAAGAATATGGATGATTTAAAAAGATATGAAGAATTAGTAAAAACAATTGAATATCATAATGATCGTTATTATAACCAAGACGATCCAGAAATAAGTGATTATGAATATGATATGATGATGAAAGAACTTAAAAAACTAGAAAAGGATCATCCTGAATATGTCACACCAAGTTCGCCAACTCAACATGTTGGGGGAAGTGCTAAAAGAGAAGCCGGTGTTTTAGTTAGACATCGTGTCCCAATGCTTTCTTTACAAGATGTTTTTTCTAAAGAAGAAGTTCAAGAATTTGTGGAATCAATGCAAGAAACGTTGGTTGATCCAGTATTTGTGGTTGAATATAAAATTGATGGTTTATCAATGGCTTTAAGATATGAAAATGGTCTTTTAACAACGGCTATTACTCGTGGAGATGGAATCATTCAAGGAGAAGATGTAACCGTTAATGCTAAAGTAATCAAAGATGTTAAAAATAAATTAAAGGAACCTATTGAATATCTTGAAGTACGTGGTGAAGTTTATATGACAAATGAGGCCTTTGATAAAGTAAATGAAATTCAAGAGCTTAATAATAAAAAAACTTTCGCAAATCCTAGAAACTGTGCGGCAGGAACATTACGTCAATTAGATAGTCGTATTACAAAACAAAGAAATCTTTCTATGTTTATTTTTAATATTCAAGATATTCGAGGAAAAGAAATTACAAGTCATAGTCAAGGCTATGAATATTTAAAAATTCAAGGCATGAAGGTAATTGATAATTATCAAGTATGTCACAATTTTGAAGAAGTATGGAAAGCAATTGAAATGATTGGTGAAAGCAGAGATCAATTAGGCTATGATATTGATGGAGCAGTTGTTAAAATTGATAGCTATGCACAAAGACAACAATTAGGGCAAACAGCCAAAGTGCCTCGTTGGGCCGTGGCTTATAAATATCCACCAGAAGAAAAAGAAACAAAGCTTTTAGATATAGAACTTTCAGTTGGAAGAACAGGTAGAATTACACCAACAGCTATCTTTGAACCAGTCCGTTTATGTGGAACAACGGTTTCAAGAGCAACGCTTCATAATCAAGATTTTATTGATAGTTTAGATGTACGTCTTGGCGATACGATCATTGTTTATAAATCAGGAGAAATCATTCCTAAAGTTAAAGGTGTCAATAAAGATAAAAGACCTGCAGGAAGTGTTCCTTATCAAATAGGAAATACGTGTCCTGTATGTGGGGCACCAACGTATCAAGAAGAGGGGACAGTTGATATTAAATGTTCTAATCCTACATGTCCAAGTAAACTAGTTAGAAATGTTGTTAATTTTGTAGGAAGAGATGCCATGGATATTAAAGGTTTTGGTTTATCGTATGTTGAAACTTTAATAGATCAAGGGTATATTCATGATGTCAGTGATATTTATATTTTAAAAGATAAAAGACAAGAACTTTTAGATAAAAAGGTAATTGGTCTTGTTAAAAGTACAGATAATTTATTAAATGCCATTGAAAAAAGTAAAGAAAATGATGCAACGAAGGTTTTAACTGCTTTAGGTATTTCAAATATTGGTAAATCGGCTGCAAAATCTTTAATGAAGAAATTTAAAACGATGGATCAATTGATGAATGCTTCTTATGAACAACTTGTTGAAGTCAATGATATTGGTGATACCAGTGCACAAATTTTAATTGATTATTTTAAAGATGAAAAGAATAAAGAAATCATTCATAAATTAGAGCACTATGGATTAAAGATGGAAATTGAAGATACTCAAAGTTCATCTATATTAGAAAATATGACTTTTGTTGTTACAGGAACACTTCCTACATTATCTAGAAAAGAAGCAGCTACTTTAATAGAAAATAATGGTGGTAAAGTTTCTGGATCCGTTTCTAAAAAGACAAACTATTTATTAGCAGGGGAAAATGCAGGTAGTAAGCTTACAAAAGCACAATCTTTAAATATTCCAGTTTTAACGGAAGAAATGTTTATGGAAATGATAAAATCATAATTTTATGCTATAATGTGCCAAAAAAGGAGGGTGCTCATGAAAAAACTATTTACAGTTATATTATGTTTACTTCTTTGTACAGGATGTACGTCAAAAACAAGTAAAAAAGAAACAAAAAGTAGCCAAGATACATCATCTACTGATTCTTTAGATGATTCATTTTATCCTATTGTTAATTTAGGAACGAATCTTGTAAGAGAAACTTTTTATCAAGATTTTTCTTCTTCTGAAGATTTTCAAACAATAGGAAGAGAATTACAAGCTTTATCGACAGATTATTTCTCTACTTCAGATTATTATATGTCTGAGGGTCTACAACTTGTTCAAAATGATAAAAATCAACTTTTAAAGAAAGAAAAATATTCTTTACAACCATTAAATGGAGAATTAGTTGATGGTCAAGAAATTAATAAGATGGTAGAAAATATTAGTGAACAAGATTATTATGAAAAAAGTGGAGATAAGTATACTTTAAAAGGGATGTCTATAGCGATTATTCTAGATCCAAAAGGTGGAACGAATGCAACTTTATCTGAAGGAAGTATAGACAGTTACGCAAAAGAAACGATTTCTAGATTATATAAGTACTTACAAACAAAAAAATCTGTGAAAGATATTCCTACATTGATTGCTGTTTATCGTCAAAATGACAGTGAAGAAAATAGTTATAATGGACGCTTTATTTATAGTAGTTATTGTCAAAATGGAAAAGTTGGAAATATTAATTCTTTAGATTATGCTACTTATATTTTTACAAGTGATGAAGCAAATAAAGCAGATGAAGCTCTATATTCACAATTTTCGGTTTTTAAAAACAATGTAAAAAATGCTTCAACTGAAGCTGTTGGTGTTGTAGGTTATGGGAAATATAAAGATGGTTCAATTCAAAGTTTAAAAATTCAAATTACTGCGAGTGTAAAAAGTTATACAGAACTTATTTATGTAGTAGAAACAGTTGCAGACCAAATGGATAATCATTTTTCTGGATTTGATAGTTATGCAGTGATTAATGATCAAGATGGATTGAAAGCTGTTGTGATTAAAAATGCTGGAAAGGATGCACAAAGTATATTGTTGTATTAATGATAGACATTTGATACAATGATAGAAGAGAAGGTGAAAGAATGGCAAGAGAAAGATTTTCTTTTGATGATACAATCGAATTTGATAAAGATGAATTAAAACCAAATAATGATATTCATGCAAATCATACAGGGAAATTTACATTTGATGATGAAGTAAAGGAGAAAAAGGTGGCTAAACCAAAAAAGAAAAAGAGAAAGCTTAAAATATGGCATGTTGTTTTAACTTTATTTGTTGTTGCAGTAGTTGCTTTTTTCCTTTATATTTTTGTTTTTTCAGGAAATAATAATGGACCTGTTTATGGAGAAAGATGTGTGAAATTATTATCTGTTGATAAAAATGCAATTACTCAAGTTGAATCACAAATAGAACAAGATGAAAATATTCAAGATGTTGCAATTAAAGTTGGTTGTCGTACAATTAAGCTTACTTATCAATTATCAGATAATATTCAAGTTGATACTGCTAAATCTTTAGTTGAAAATTCTTTGCATACTTTTGATGATGCAATGGGACAAAGTAAAGAAGATGGTGCTGCATGGTCACAACTTTTAAATAAAGCAAATGGACGTTTACAATATGATTTAGAAATTATTGTAAAATCTAATGGTGAAAGTGATTTCCCATTATTTGGAACAAAACATGCAGGTGTTGATGCAATTACCTATACAGGTCAAAATGTTAAAGACCAAGCATCAGCAGATAAAGCAATTCAAAGACAAGCAGAAGTCGATGCAGCAAATAAAGCTGCCGCAAATAATAATCAATAAACGAGCTCAGCTCGTTTTTTTGGAGGAAAAAATGAAGAAAAATGATTATTTTATAGGAGAATGTGTTGATCAATCTCATGATGGAAAAGGAATCGTTAAATATGAAGGATTTACTTATTTTGTAAATGGCATGATTACAGGGGAAGTTGGACAAATTAAATGTATTAAAATGTTAAAAAATTATGGGGTAGGACGTTTAATTGAATTACAAAAACCTTCACCTGAAAGAGTGAATCCTAAATGTCATATTTATCAAGGATGCGGTGGATGTCATTTAATGCATTTATCAAGTAAGGGACAACAAGAATTTAAAACAAAAAGAGTAAAGGATTGTATGGAAAGAATTGGACATTTAGAAGTTGATGTACAACCTTGTTTGATGCAAGAAGATCCTTGGTATTATCGAAATAAAGTTCAAATGCCTTTAGGTTATGATAAAAATGGTCAATTAGTAACAGGTTTTTATAAACAAAGAACAAACGATATTATTGCTTGTGATGAATGTCTTATTCAAAATAAAGAATCAAATGCAGTGATTCAAAGAGTGAAAGAACTCTTTGTAAAATATGATATTAAACCTTATGATAAAGTAACACATCGAGGAAATATTAAACATATTCTTACAAAAAAAGGCTATCGTAGTGAAGAATTTATGCTTTGTTTTATTACCTATCAAAAAACAATCAAGCATATTGATCAAATTGTAGAAATACTTATTAAAGAATTTCCACATATTAAAACCATTATTCAAAATATTAATGAAAGACATGATAATGTCATTTTAGGTGATGAAGAAAAGATACTGTATGGAAAAGGTTATATTTATGATACATTATTAGACAATCAATATAAAATTTCCTTAAAATCATTCTATCAAATCAATCCTATTCAAGTAGAAAAACTTTATCAAACAGCGATTGATTTAGCTCATATAAATCAAGATTCTGTTGTTTTAGATGCCTATTGTGGAATTGGAACCATTACCCTTTCACTTGCAAAGCATGTAAAGAAAGTCTACGGGGTCGAAGTTGTTCCACAAGCCATTGAAGATGCTAAAAATAATGCTCTACTTAATAAAATAGATAACGCTGATTTTGTTTGTGATGATGCTGGAAAATACATGGTCGAACTTGTTAAGAAAAATACTCATTTAGATGTTGTTTTTGTTGATCCACCACGAAAAGGATGTTCAGAAGAATTCTTAGAACATTTATTACAGGCAAGTCCAAAAGAAATTATTTATATTTCATGTGATGTAGCCACTCAAGCAAGGGATGCTAAGTATTTAAATGAACACGGGTATACAATTACACATTGCCAACCAGTAGATATGTTCCCGCATACTTTCCATGTGGAGACTTGTGTGTTGCTACAAAGACGAACTATGTAGAAATCCTTAATTTTAGGCACTTTTTCAAGCATATCGTCTTTACGAGCGAGGGCGATAAAATCAGAAATAAAGAGATAAAAAACTATATCAATGTTTCGGTAGTAGTTGATATAGAGTGTGGGAACACAAACAATTAAATACTAAACTTTAGGGGTACTTGTTAAAAAAGTATCCCTTTTCAATGTAAGGCGTTCAGAAATGAGCGTCTATTTTTATACCCAAAATGAAAGGAGCATTAGATTTATGAAAAAGATGTTAAAACGATTGTGTACGGGCTTCTTAGCTCTTGCAACTGTCGTTACTGCTTTACCAACTACACCCGTTCATGCAGAAAGTAAGCAATACTGGACGGAAAGTGCAGAGCGTGTCGGTATCATTGAAAAAGTAATGAATGACGGGTCTATCGGTTCTACATTCAATGAGGGCTATATGAAAGTTGAGGGCGAAACTGCCTATTGTATTGACATCAATACAGATTTTAAGAACGGCTACAAGACCAGAGCTGACGCAAGCTCACGCATGAGTGCCGACCAGATTTCTGATGTGGCGTTATCCTTAGAGTATGTCAAACAATATGGCGAAGCTCACAAGGAACTAAACTACAAACAAGTTTATCTGTTGGAACAATGTGTTGTCTGGCAGAGATTGAGCGTACATCTTGGCTGGCAATGTGATAACGTGCGAGCTTCTTATGATGAAATTCCAAAGGCAACGCAGGACGAAGTTTTCTCTGGTGCGAAAGCCTTTGTCAAAGAAAATAAAGGACGCTATGAATGTGGCGGTTATATCTACTCTGGCGAGGGGCAGGAATTAGGACAATTCTGGGCGAAGCTGAATGTCGGAAATGCGAAATTGCAAAAGACTTCCAGTAATACCAGCATTACAGACGGTAACGGGAATTACTCAATCGCTGGTGCAACATACGGTGTCTTTTCTGATAAGGACTGCACGAAACAGCTTGCCACCCTTACGACTGATAAAAACGGAAATACGGACGTTGTAGAGGTAATTGCTGGCACAGTCTATATCAAGGAATTATCCGCACCAGCAGGATATAAAGTGGATAAAATTGTATATTCCTTAAAGGTTGAAGCTGGAAAGACAGCAACCTTGAAAGTATCAGATACAGCAAAAGTAACGGACACTTTGATTGAACTTTTCAAGATTGATATGGAAACACAGAAAGACAATCCGCAGGGAAACGCTTCTC
>NZ_JAJDKA010000067.1:0-13525 GCF_020589945.1 Faecalibacillus sp. MSK20_93
AATATTTTAGAGGGAATACTGATTCCACATCAATATCCCCCTTAATAATTTAGAGCGAATTTCGCTAAAGCACTCGATTATTTAGAGCGCCCTTTTTTTTGCTACAACATATTTTGGTATCTATGCTTTAATTTTATACACATATTTCTTTCAATTTTTTTGCATGGTCTATAGATTGTTGTGTAATTTCTTTACCAGAAATCATTTTAGCTAATTCATAAACACTTTCTTTTTCATTAAGTAATCTTACATGTACTTTACTTGTGTTATCCATTTGCTCTTTTTCAATAAACAAATGGTTATTAGCAAAACATGCGACTTGAGCTAAATGTGTAATACAAATAACTTGTTGTTTTTTTGAGATTTTTTTCATAACGTACCCAATGCTTTCAGCCACTTTACCACTGACTCCTGTATCTGCTTCATCAAAAATGATTGTACCACCATCTTTTGAATTTTGTGAAACAGCTTTAATTGCTAGCATAATGCGTGATAATTCTCCACCTGAAGCAATTTTTTGAAGTGGTTGAAGTGGTTGACCACTATTTGTTGAAACAATAATTTTAACATTATCTATTCCGTTATCATTAAAATCATTAATTTGAAAATCAAATTTAAATTGAACTTGTTGAAGATACATTTGATTTAAAATATATTTTACTTCTTTTTCTAATTCTAATGCTTTATTTTTTCTTAAAATAGAAATTTTTTTAGCATAGTAAATCAATTGATTTTCTGTTTCTTTAAGTTTTAAATTGATATTTTCAATCATTTGATCTCTATTTTTGAATAATTCTATTTTTTCTATTAAACTATTTTTAAAATCAATAATAGCATCAATTGTTTGGCCATATTTACGTTTAAGCTTGTTTAATTTGAAAAAGGTTTCTTGCACTTCATTATAATGTTCTTCACTAAAGTATGATTGAGAAAATTGATCATAAATATCTTGATTTATACCATCTACTGTATAATAAAGATCATATAGTTGATCATAATTGTGCTTAATATCATCAATTTCGAGATATGAAAGTTCGTTTAAACTTTGTTTGAAGAGATCCATTATTCCTTTTGAAGAATCCATTAATGCTTTATAGTTTTTAATATGTTGAGAATTTTTTTCATAATTTAATAGATTATTTCTCTCTTTTAAAAACTCTTCTTCATCAAAATTTTCTAAATCTAATTCTTCTATTTCTTCTAATTGAGCTAAATAAAAATCTAATTGTTCATCAGTTAATTCTTCTTTTGTTAAAGAAAGATATTTTTGATTTAGATTCTTATACGTTTGATAAAGAGTAAGGTATTCTTTTTTTAAATCAGTTAATTCATTTCCAATAAAATTATCTAATAGCTTTAAATGATAGGATTCATTAAATAATTGATGTGTTTCAAATTGAGAATGTATGTCTACAATTTGTGACATTATTTTTTTCAATAATAATTGACTAGAATTACGATAATTAATTTTGATTGCTGATTTACCATCGCGATTAATTTTTTTTGAAATAACAAGATGCTCATCAATGGGAAAATTATTATCCAATAAAATTTTATCTATTTCTTTATTAGAAGAAAAAACACCTTCAATAAATGCATAATCAGCTCCATTTTTTACAAATGATGGTTGACTACGTTGACCTATCAATTGACCAATAGCATCAATGATAATTGATTTCCCTGCACCTGTTTCTCCAGTTAAAACTGTCATTCCTGATTGAAAGTCTATTTGAACTTGATCAATGATTGCAAAATTTTCTATATATAAACTTTCTATCATAGTATCACCCATCCTTTACCCTTTAAAACAAATATGTGCTTCATTTACAACATTTTCAATATCAATAGGATTATTTACTCCACCAACTTTAAAATGAGCTAAAAACTCAATATTACCTTCTCCACCGGTAATTGGAGAAAAAGACAATGCTTGTAAGCTCAAATGACATTCATTTGCATACGCAATGACATTTTCAATAACCTTTAAATGTGTTTTAGGATCTTTTACAATTCCCTTTTTCCCAACTTCATCTTTTCCTGCTTCAAATTGAGGCTTGATCAACGCTACAATATCATCATTTTCATTTAATATATCTTTAAGAGGGATAAAAATATGTTTCAAAGAAATAAAAGAAACATCAATCGTTGCAATATTAGGTATCCCATTTTCAAACAAATCACGGGTAGCATATCTAAAATTCGTTTTTTCTTTAACAATAACTCGTGGATCATTTCTTAATTTCCAAACAAGTTGATTCGTACCTACATCTACAGCATAAACACATTGTGCACCATTTTGAAGAGCACAATCTGTAAATCCTCCTGTTGAAGAACCAATATCAACCATAACACGATTTTGCATTGAAATATCAAATATTTTTAGTGCTTTTTCTAATTTTAAACCGCCTCTAGAAACATAGGGCATAACCGTTCCCTTTACAAAAAGCTCCATATCTACAGGAACTTTTGTACCAGGTTTATCAATAATTTCATGATCATTATGAACTATTCCAGCCATAACAGCACGTTTTGCTTTTTCACGCGAATCAAAGAATCCTTGTTCTACTAGTAATACATCAATTCTCTTTTTTTCCATTCGTTAATTCCTCACATTTATTTATAACAGTATCTAAATCAATTTTTTCATCATCATATATTTCTTGTACAGATCCTTGCTTTGAATAATGATCTGCAAGTGCAATATGTTCAAAAGTTCTTAAAATATGTTTTTCATTACAATAAGTCAATAATATCGAACCTAATGATCCTGTTTTTAAAATAGTTTCATATACAAGAATCGGTTTATCATTTTCAGTAAATATTTTATGTACCATATCTTCATCTATAGGCTTAATAAATCTCGCATTTATAATTCTAATATTTAAATGTTTAATTTTGATTATTGTTTTTATCTTTTCAACATTATCACCATAACAAATTAAAGTCATTTTATAGTCATCTTTGCAAGATTCAATAGTCCAGGTACCTAATTCTAATTGATTATTATAATCAACTTTTATATCATCGATACTTCCTCTAGGTATTCTAATAAAATAAGGTTTATTAAAATTATGAAATGCTGTATTTACAAATTGACGAAGTTCTCTAGCATCTTTAGGAGCAAAAAGAACGATGTTAGGAATAGGTGATAAAATACTTACATCAAATACCCCATGATGCGTTGGGCCATCTTCTCCTACAATACCTGCACGATCAATACTGCAAAGACATGGTAAATCCATTCTAGCAATATCATGATTAATTTGATCATAAGCTCTTTGTAAAAAAGAAGAGTAGACAGAAATAAAAGGTTTTTTTTGAGAAATAGATAAACCTGCTGTAAAAGTAAGAGCATGCTCTTCAGCAATTCCTACATCAAAACATCTTTCTGGGAATACTTTAAATAAAGTATTCATTGCAGATCCTTTAATCATTGCAGGAGTAATTGAAACAATATCCTTATCAATTTTCATCCATTGTAAAACCTGATCAGATATAATTTCCGACCATGATTTTTTTGAAGGATTTCCAGAAGAAAGCACACGGCCATTTTTTACATTAAATGGTGGAGTTCCATGCCATTTACCTTCTTGATCATTTTCAGCAAATGAATAACCTTTTCCTTTTTCAGTAACAACATGTACAACGACACTCTTTTTATTCTTTTGTGCAAGTTGCAATACTCTTATCAATTCAACAATATTATGTCCATCCACCGGACCTAAATAATCAATACCAAAGTCTTCAAAAATAGTATCATTTATAAAACCTCTTTTTACAAAGTCTTTAATATATTTTGTAGCTTTATAAACACTTTCTCCTAATTTCCCATGTTGTAAAATCGAACGATAGTCATCTTTCATTTTATTATATGTATTAGACATACGCACATTATTTAGAAAGTTGTTCATACCACCAATGCTTTTAGAGATTGACATTTGATTATCATTTAAAATTAAAATTACTTTATTATTAATTGAACCAAGATGATTTAAAGCTTCTAAAGATTCGCCGCCTACAATAGCTCCATCGCCTACTACAGGAACAATGCTAAAACTTTCTTTATTTAAGTCTCTTGCGATTGCCATTGCTACAGCTGCCGAAAGAGCTGTAGAAGAATGACCAGCCTCCCAAACATCATGTTTACTTTCACAACGTTTTTGAAAGCCTGATAAACCATTGAATTTTCTTAAATGTGTAAAATCTTTTGCACGTCCTGTTAAAATTTTATGAACATAACATTGATGTCCTACATCAAAAAATATTTTATCTTCAGGTGAGTTAAACACATAATGCAAAGCAATAGTTAATTCAACAATTCCTAAATTACTTGATAAATGTCCACCTGTTTGAGAAACAGATTCAATAATAAATTGGCGAATATCCTTTGCTAAGTCATTCAATTCCTTTTCTGTTAATTCTTTTAAAAAAGAAGGACCTTTAATTTTTGTTAAATCCATTTATCTCACTCTTTTCCATAATTTTTCAATAATTTCCAAAATCAATCCATGATTTAGTGTTAAAGAATACACAAGTTGCTGAGCTTCATTAAATAGTAAATCAACTTCTTTTTGAGAATTTTCAATTCCTAAAAGTGTAACATAAGTTTCTTTATGATTTGCTTCGTCACTCCCTGTATTTTTACCCAATGTTTTGGCATCAGATGTCACATCTAAAATATCGTCTTGAATTTGAAATGCTAAGCCAATTTTATAACCTATTTGTTTTAAAATTTCTAAATCGTTTGGTGAGGCAATTAAAGCCCCCATTTGAAAGGCACAAGATAATAATTTTCCTGTTTTATAATGGTGAATTTTATCTAATGTTTCTTTTGAAAGCTTTTTACCTTCATTTTCAATATCATATTCTTGTCCTAAAATCATCCCGTTTATACCACTTGATGTATATAAACAAGAAACAAGTGAAAGTTTTAATGAATCATCTAGATTGGTTTGTAAAATGATGTTTACTGCTTCATTAAGAAGACCATCTCCTGCTAAAATTGCTGTTGCTTCACCAAATTGTTTATGACATGTTGGTTTTCCACGTCTTAAATCATCATTGTCCATTCCAGGTAAATCATCATGGATCAATGAATAAGTGTGTATCATTTCTAATGCACAAGCAATATCAATATACTTTCTATAATCAAGGCCATATGCTCTAATCACTTGTAAAACAATTAATGGTCTAATTCGCTTTCCCCCTGCTTTTAAAGAATAATACATAGCTTCCTTAACCTTACTATCAGGATATTGAGATAAAATATTTTCAAGTCTTTGATTAATTTCATTTATAACATTATTCATTATTTTCTACCTCTACATCAAAATCTTCTAATTGACCATCAATAAGTATTTTAGAAACTTTATTTTCTACATTTCCTAATTTTTTTGAACAATATTGAGAAAGCTGTACGCCTTCTTGAAAAAGTTCAACACTATCATCTAAAGATGTTTCGTTATTTTCTAATAAATCGACAATTTCTTCTAATCGTTTTATTGCCTGTTCGAATGTCATTTTTTCCATATACATTACTCCTTATGAATCGTTGCTTTAACGTAACCGTCTTTTAAATAGATAGAAACATTATCTTCATTATTTAAATCATCTATACTTGAAACATATTGATTTTCTTTTTTTACTAAAGCATAGCCCCTTTCTAACGTTTGTAAAGGACTTAATGCATTTAATTTAGAAATCAACATACTTAAGTTATTTTGATTGGCTTTAAGTTTATTATGAAAATTTATTTTTAATAAATTTTCATATGTTTGAATCTTTTGTTGATAATGACTTACAAATACTTTATTTTGAGATTGTAATTGTAAATTAAGTTTTGTATAAATAACCATATTATTATTTAAACGTTTTTCCATGAAATTAGAAATTTTATCTTGTAAATAAGAAACATATTGTAAGTGATCACCATATAGTTTTTCAGGATTTTTAAATAAATAAAAGTGTGTTAAGCGATTTAATCTTGTATTCAATGTTTCAATTTTATACTTTATATTTGATTTTAAAAGACCATCTAACATTGATAAATGCTTATACATATCTTCTATATTAGGTGTGGCTTCAATAGCTGCATAGGTAGGTGTTAACGCTCTTAAATCACATACATAATCACATATTGTAAAATCTATTTCATGCCCTATTCCACAAATAATAGGTGTTTTTAATTCAAAAATTGTTCTTGCTAATGCTTCTTCATTAAAATTCCATAAATCCTCTAACGAGCCACCACCTCGTGCCAAAATAATGGTATTAAAGTGAAGTTCATCTACGAATTTCAAAGTTGAAATAATTTTCAAATATGCGTCTTTCCCCTGTACAGGTATAGGAAAAATGATAACTCTACACACAGGAAAACGTTTTTTTAAAGTACGCATTACATCCATTAATGCAGCACTAGGATATGCTGATAAAACAGCAATTTTGCTAGGGTAAGAAGGAATATTTTTTTTATATTTTTCATCAAACAAACCTTCTTGTAGTAATGATTTTTTCAAATTCTCAAATTTTAAAAATAATGAACCTACTCCATCAGGTTCAATATTTTTAACTATTAATTGATTATATCCTGTAACTGCATAAACAGAAACAGTTGCTTCTATTAAAACTGAATCACCATTTTTTACATCAAAATTTAATTGTTCAGCAAATCCTTTATACATAATCGCACTAATATGTGATTTACCATCTTTTAGTGTAAAATACAAATGACCAGAACTCATATTTCTTTTAAAATTAGATATTTCACCTTTGATGAAGACATGCTGTAATTGCATATCAACATCTATTTTTCGCTTTAAATAGTTATTTAAAGCAGAAACTGTTATATATTTTTTATCCAATGGCACCTAAAACTCCATTAATAAATTTATAAGCATCTTCATCACAGTATTTTTTTGCTAATTCAACTGCTTGATTAATTGAAATTTCTTTAGAAACTTCATTTCGTTCATAAATAGCTACATAAAGAATTGCTTTTTCCATCATAGAAAGACGATCAATTGACCATGATTTTTTCAAATTCTTTTCAATAAGAGGCACATATTCATCAATACGTTCAATCGTATTGAAAACAATTTCTTTACAAAGTTCAATTTCTCTTTCATCCATTCTTGGTTTATAACATTCGTTTAAATAATTCATAATTTCTTCTTCTGTTGAATTTGTTAAAAGATATTGGTAAACTGCAATAACAGCTTTTTCTCTAATTAATTTTTTTCTTACTTTTTCCATACACATTTCCTTCCAAAATATATTCATATTCTATCATAGTTTCTTACGAAATTAAATAAATAAACACAATAAAAAAGGAATTGCTAGACAATCCCTAGAATTTAATTTTATTGACATTAACATTCACTTTAACATTTCTAAAGCCAATATATCTATCAATAGCATTTACAACTTCATTTTGAATTTCACTAACAACTTTTCCAACATTAAGCCCATAATCAATGACAATGTCAATACCGATGATTACTTGATTATGATCATTGATTTCAATATTTACAGAATTTTTTCCACCATCAAAATCAATCCCGTTTATTTTACTCACTTCATGATTAGTAATTGCTTGAAAAACAGATAATTCAATATATTGTTCACCTAAATTATTTTTCTTTTCTACTGTATAGTATTCCATAAAATTACTCCTTTATATCTCTATACTTTATTTTATCTAAAAATCATTGATTATTCAAGTTAGAAGTATCATTAGTCTTCAACAAATTTAACTTCAATGATATATCCATTATATTTATTATGAATAAGCTTGATGATTTTATTAGCATCTTTCGAAGTTGCATCTTTTAATTTTACAACTACTTTCATGTGTTCACCATCAATCTCACAAAAACATTCTTTATACCCTTTATCAGTTAATAACTGACAGATATCTTTTTCATTTTTTATAATTGCTTTTGTTTTTTCATTAGAAGTAAGTGCTGTTGAAATTTCTTTTTCAGATGCTTTTGAAGAGGCAATTACCGTATTATTGTCATTAATTTTATTTTCATGATTTTTATTGAGTTCACTTTGCAAAATTTCTATTCTACTTAATGATTTTTTTGAGACCGTGTCACTTTGATCAATTGGTGGTACTAATAAATAATAAATTGATAAAACAAGAATCAATGTGAATAATGATAAAAATGTTATAGCTTGTTTATTCATGAACATCCCCTCATTACCTACTGTATGCAATCACGTTTTAGAATATGAAAAAACACTAGGTTTTGTCCTAGTGCTAAGCTCTGCCTGAATATTTTCCTTCAGCAGTTGAAATAACGACCATTTCTCCTTCATTAATAAATAAAGGGACTTTGATTTGGAATCCAGTTTCTAAAACAGCATTTTTTGTTGCTCCAGTTGCTGTATCTCCTTTAACCGCTTGTTCTGCTTCAGTAATTTGTAAAGTAACTTTATCAGGTAATTGTACACCTAATACTTCACCTTCAAAACTTCTAATCGTTGCTGTATCACTTTCTTTTAAGAAATTCTTTTCCCATTCTAAATTTTCAGCTGGAATTTCAATTTGTTCATATGTTTCTCCATCCATAAATACAAATGCATCCCCTGTATTATACAAGTATTGCATTTCTTTTTTATCGATTTGTGCTCTTTTTACTTTATCATTTCCACCGAATGTCATTTCAGTAGTAGATCCAGTACGTAAGTTTTTCATTTTAACTTTAATATTGGCTGCTGCTCTGGCAGTTTTATTATGAGAATAATCTAATACTACAAATAAATTTCCATCCATTTGAAAAGTAACACCTGGTTTTAAATCACTAACGTTAATCATAATAATCTCCTTTTTAATAATATCCTTGTTGATTGTAACAAAAAATTATTATGAATGGAATAGTTTTTTTATTTTTACAATCGATATTCTTACTATTTATATTTTTTGAAAAAAATTAACTTAAAAAAAAGAAATTTAAGAATAAATTGTCTATATAATAATAGGAGGATTTTTATGGAGGAACTATTTGAACAGATTATTTATCAAGCTATTAAAAAAAATGTAAGTGATATTCATTTACAATGTACAGAGAAAGGAGTGATTAAATTTAGGATTTGTGGGGAACTACTTACTTATGAAACCTATGAAAAAACAAATATTATTCAATTAATGAATTATATTCGTTTCATTTCTAAAATTGATTTAAATTATTACCGTAAACCTCAAACAGGACATTATGTGTATGTTTTAAATAATAAAAAATATAACTTAAGAATTTCCTCACTTATTGGAAAAGATATGGATTCCATTGTTATTCGTATCCTAAATAATCATCAAAAATTATCATTAGAAAATATTAGTAAAGATATTCATGTTTATCAATTTTTAAAACAGATTGTCCAAAAGGATAGCGGATTATTTGTAATAAGTGGTGCAACTGGTTCTGGGAAATCTACAACATTATATGCTATTTTAGATGCAATTAATAAGATGTATAAAAAAAATATTATTACACTAGAGGATCCTATTGAAATCAATAAAGATTATTGTTTGCAAATTGAAATTGATGACAGAAAAGGTATCAGCTATCATGAATCGTTAAAACAAATATTAAGACATGACCCAGATGTCATAATGGTCGGTGAAGTACGTGATGAAAAGACAGCTCAATTAGCACTTACATGTGCTTTAACTGGACATCTTGTACTAACAACTATTCATGCAAGTAATTGTATAAATACGATTAAAAGATTAGAAAACTTAAACATTTCATCTCTTGATTTAGAAGATGTTCTTCTTGGTATCATGACACAAAAAATGCGTTTTAACGATAAAAAAGAAGTATTTATTTTAAGTGAATACATTGATCAAAAAAACTTATTAAAATATTTTGATCGAAAGAAAATAGATTACTATGATTTTTCGAAAGCTGCATGCACATTAAAAAATGTAGGTGTTTTAAATGAAAAATAAATTACTTAATTTTATTGATCTACTTATTTTTTTCTTTAATCAAGGATATTCATTACAAGAAACGCTTGATTTTTGCAGTTTGCTTAACTATGAAAAAGAAGTAAAGGAAATAAAGAACTATTTAAATCAAGGTTTTTCTCTTGACGAAATTTTTATAATGCTTCCCTTTCCTACTCTATTTAAAGAATATTATTCATTTTTTAAAAATGAATTCACATTAGAAACTGCATTAAAAAAGTCAATTGAAATTTGCAAAAAAAGAGATGAGTATAAAAATATTTTTTTAAAAAAATTGGCATATCCAATTATATTGCTTATTTTCTTATTTGTTTTTTCTATTTTTACTGTTTTTTACTTATTACCACAGGTTGAAATTTTATTTAACGATTTTGATATTCAAAAATCATTTATTATTCAATGTCTATTTGTATTATTACATGCAATTCCTGTTTTTTTAACACTAATTACTATAATAAATATTATTTTAATGATATTTATCTATCAAAGCATTGCAAAACAAAAATTCAATCAGATAGATTTTTTGATTAATCACACACATTTTATTAAAAAATTGATTTGTAAGTATTATTCGTTAAAGTTTGCAATTTATTATAATGAATTACTCATACAGCACTATGATACAACATCCATTATTGAAACTTTATATGATAAAATAACTGATAGTGATATTAAAATGATTGTTTATGAACTTTATCGTTTAATTATAAATGGTCATGATTTTAATTTAGCAGTTAATGATTTTCCTTATTTTTCAGATGATTTTAAAAAATTTATATCTATTATTCAAAATAGTCATGAAAACCAAAGTTTAGAAAATTATATCCAACTTACATTTATGCAATTAAATCAATTTGTTTCTAAATTTATAAAAATCATAGTTCCATTGATTTATGGTTTTGTTGCTACATTTGTAATTGTTGTGTATGTTTCAATAATAATTCCTATGATGAATGTTGTCTCAAATTTATAAAAAGGAGGATTATAAGGATTATGAATTCTAATAAAAAAGGTTTTACACTCATTGAAATGGTTTTTTGTATTTCTGTAATACTAGTTATTTTACTGCTTGTTATTCCAAATGTTACAAGTAAAAATCGTTTAGTAAAAGAAAAAAGTTGTGATGCACAAATTGAAGTTGTTAACTCACAAATCATTTTGTATGAAATCGAGCATGGAGAATTACCAACTAGTATGTCTCAATTAACTTCTGGCAGCCATCCTTATTTAAAGGAAAAACAAGCTGTTTGTCCTTCAGGACTTGCCATAAGAATAAGTGATGGTGAAGCCTATGTTTCAAAATAAAGGATTTACTTTGATTGAAATGTTGTTAGTAATATCTATTATATTAACATTGTCAGTACTTTCGTTCCCTTTTATGAATACAAAAACAATTTATATAACGGATGAATGTGTAAAAAAACAAATAGGAATGATTATTAATCAGGCTAAAAGTAAGGCAATAATTAGTCATGAAAAAGTTAGTTTAATTGTATCAAAACAAGAAATATCTTTTATTGATCATCAAAAAAAATACAGAGTAGTTTTACCTAATAATTATTTTTTCAATAATATTAAAGAAATATATTTCAATAAAGATGGCAATATAAATCAAGCAAATCATATTGATCTCATTGCACCCAAAAAGAAATATACCCTTATTTTTCATCTTGGAGCGGGTGATTATGAGTTTAAATAAAAAAGGTTTTACTTTGATTGAAAGTCTTTTTGCTTTTAGTATCTTTACTACTGTTATTATTCTATTAGTGTCTTTATATGTAACAAATTCAAAAACAAACATCAAAGTCAATCAAGAATACGAAACTTATCAGTCAGAGAAACAACAAATAGAATATACACTTAATTTAGATGAAGGAATAGAGACATGTCTAAAAAAGGCTTTACATTAGTAGAAGTATTATTGAGTTTATCTATCACATTACTTATTGTTTTAAACTGTTCATTACTAGTGAAAGTTTTAAAAATTTCTAATCAATCAAAATATATCGATACATCGCTAGAAAATGCAATATTTTCACTTAGTAATGAACTTATAACGGCTAAAAATATAGAATATGGTGATAGTTTAAGTTTTCTCGATGAAAATGACGATTCTCATAAAATAATACTACAAAACAAACGACTCGTTATTACACCTGGACACCATATTTTATATCATGACATTGATTCTGTATATTTTGAAAATACGAATGGATTTATCAAAATAAATTTAATGAGTAATAATAAAGAATATCAATTTATTGTAGGTAGTGATTATGAAAAAAAAGAAGAATAACGGAAATGTTCTACAAATCACCCTTATTTTATTGCTCATGCTTTCTCTTAATATATTTTCATTATGTCATTTGACAATTCTAAATAGTCGAGGTTTTCAATCTATAAAACAAACGAATGATATAAGACTACTTAAAAATATACTTATTGCAAATTATAAATACGAAAATCAAAATAGCATTTTATTAAGTAATTATTTAGAACTTGAAAATTACACAATTTCGTATACTGTTGATGATATGGGAGATTATTTTTTAATAGAAACAAGATTAAAAAATGATCGATATAAACTCAATATCACATTTTATCTTGAATTGGATAAAGAAAAAAATGTTATAAAAAAAGTAGAATAAATTGTTATTCTACTGAAGATATGGATTATTTAATTTTTCTTGTATTAAAGTTGTCAATTCACCGTGTCCAGGATATATTTCATAATCATCTTTTATTTCTTTAATTTTTTTTATACTATTTCTTGTGTCTGTTGAAGATGATGTTGGAAAATCAAATCTACCAATTCCATTTTTAAACAAAACATCTCCTGAAAAAATAACATGGTAATTTTTTAAGATGATAAAGCATGAACCAATTGTATGTCCTGGCAAATGTAAAAATTCAAAATGAAAGTCACCAATAGCTATATCCTTATCAACAGCTGTTACTTTAGATTTAATTTTTAATTCACCGTAATAGTTAGATAAATTTAATTGATCATTGTAAATCATTTCATAATCATCTTGATGAATATAAACAGGGCAATTATATTTTTCTACTAATTCATCTATAGCTCCAATATGATCAAAGTGACCATGTGTTAATAAGATAGCAGTTAATTGTAAATTATTTTGTGTTAAATAATTTATAAGTAGCTCAGCCTTATCCCCTGGATCAATTAGAATCGAATGATTATTATTTTCTATCAAATAACAATTTGTTGACATTATTCCAAGTACAAATTTTTTAATAATTAATCTTTCCATAAAATATTCTCCAATAAAAAAATAAGCCTAAGCTTATTTTTTTTCTTTGTGTACAGTTTTTTTATTGCATCTAGGGCAATATTTATTTACTTCCATTCTATCTGGATGATTTCTTTTATTTTTAGTGTTGATATAATTTTCTTCTCCACATTCTGTACATTTTAAAATGATATTATCTCTCATGATTACACCTCCGCATCACTAAAACTTTCTTAGATATAATAACATATTAATTAATGAAATACTAGCATTTTTTTAATTTAAACCATATTTTTCT
>NZ_JAJDKA010000068.1:0-13104 GCF_020589945.1 Faecalibacillus sp. MSK20_93
TAAAAAAAGCTATAAAGAATGCCTAATCCAAAAGATTAGGTTTCTTTACAGCCCCATTTTCTATTTACCAATATTTTCAATAGTTGTTTGAATCGTCTTTTCACCTAATTTCCATTTAGCAGGACAAACATTATCTCCATGTTCATATACAAATTGACAGGCATGTAAACGTCTTAAAAGTTCATCAGCATTTCTACCCACATTTCCAGCATTAACTTCATAAACGACAACTTTTCCTTCAGGATCAATAATAAAACTTCCTCTTTGAGCTAAACCATCATTTTCATCAAAGACATCAAAATCATAGGTAAGTGAATGTGTAGGATCGCCAATCATTGGATATTCTATTTTAGAAATGTTTTTAGAAATATCATGCCATGTCTTATGAGCAAAATGGGTATCTGTAGAAATGGCATAAATTTCACAGTTCACTTTCTTAAATTCTTGATATTTTTCTTGTAGATCTTCTAATTCAGTAGGACAGACAAAAGTAAAGTCAGCAGGATAAAAGAAAAATAAAGTCCATTTTCCTAGTAAATCCTTCTTTGTGACTTTCTTAAATTGTTTTTGATGATAAGCATAAGCTTCAAAATCATCTACTTCTTTATAAAGTAAAGACACAAAATCACCTCCATCTAAAGTATGTGAATAAAAACTTAAGATTATCATCACATAATTCACAATAATTCTTTACATGTTTGACACAAAAAGTTGCATAGAGTTCATAAAAGCTGGGTATATTAAACATGTAAAAGATAAAACAATCTTTTACAATATGAATAGTTTTTCATATTCCCTTCCCAATTATATATATCAAAGAAAGCCGAGAGGCTTTTTTTGCGTTTGAAAAGAACTTTTCATAATTTCTATTTATTTTAAAAAGAAAAAGATAAAGACTTTTCAAAATGTTTTACATAAAAGAAATCAATTTATTTACTTGTTAGAATAAGTGTGTAGTTGAAGGAGGAATTTAAAAATGAAATTAATGTTAGTTTGTAATGCAGGAATGTCAACAAGCATGTTGGTATCTAAAATTGAAAGAGCAGCAAAAGATCAAGGAATAGAACTTGAAGTAGCAGCATTTCCACTTACTCAAGCTGAAAAAGCTATTAATGATTGGGATGTTGTCATGTTAGGACCCCAAGTAAGACATTGTCTACCACAACTAAAAAAAGCAACAGATAAAACACCTATTGAAGTCATTGATATGAAAGATTATGAGCTTATGAATGGGGCAAATGTTTTAAAGAAAGCATTAGAAATTGTAGGAAATAAATAATAAAGGGGATGATTCTTTTGGATGAATTTTATAAGGATTTATATATGGATATTTTTAAAAAATGGATTTGTTTCCAAAAAAGTCAAAATTATAGAATTAAAGAATATAAAGATATTGTTCAAATAGAATCATCGTATGGTATTGCTGAAGTGACTTTTAATTTATATTATATTATTGAATTAAAAGTCACTTCTAAAAAAAGAAAAGAACTTGATTTTTATTTACATTTTCAAATGAATACGCTTAAACATGCAGTTTCTTTATTTAATGAAATGATTACATGTTTATTAAAACTAGACTATGAAGCAAAAACAAAAGTTCTATTATGTTGTAGTGGAGGTTTAACAACAAGTTACTTTGCTCAAGAAATTAATAAGGCAAGCAAATTACTAAAAAATACAATAGAAGTTAGTGCGGTAGGTTATAACCAGCTCTATCAAATTGGTCAACAATTTGATTTCATTTTCTTAGCACCACAAATTTCTTATTTACATGCACAAGTTCAAAGTATTTTAAAAGATCAAATTGTTATGAAAATACCTCCACTTGTTTTTGCTCGTTATGATGTAGGAACATTGCTTAAGATGATTGAAAATTCAAAGAGTAAAAAAATAATGCATGTTCAAGAAAAAGAAAATGACTTAAAGCTAGATATTAAGAATAAGCAACAAATAGCTTGTTTAACAATTTTTAAAAATAAAGAACGTATTCATATTGCTTATCGTATTTATGTACAAGGGAAAGTTTTATTTCAAAATGAAACTATTAAATATAAGATTCATATCCAAGATATTTACGATTTGTTGGATACACTTATCATTCAATATCCAAAACTTTCTACAATTAGTCTTTCATTGCCAGGAATTGTTGATGCAGGAAAGGTTACATCAACTTATATAAGTGGTGTTGAAAATGAAAACATCGAAGAAAAATTGAAACAACGCTATAAGCAATCAATAAAATTATATAATGATATAAATACAGCAGCAGTTGGATATTATGCAACACATTTAGAAAATAAGAATCTCTTTTTCTTATTTCAAGCAATTTCTTTAAAAGCAGGTGCAGGACTTATTGTTAATGGTAAATTGATTGAAGGTTTTTGCAATTTAGCAGGAGAAGTTTCATATTTACCTTTAGAATTTTCACAAAAACAAGAAGAACTTTCTAAAACACCAGAAGGAACATTGGAAATAGTAAGTAAAATTATTCTTACTACAATGTATCTTGTGGCACCTGAAGTGATTGTAATCTTTAGTGAATTATTACCGGATTTTAAAGTATTAGAGAAAAAAATAAAGGAATTGATGCCACAACATCAAATTCCTAAATTAATTAAAGTAAATAATGTGATAGAATATATGTTAATAGGACAGATGTATTTATGTTTGAAGGAGGCAGATTAAATGTTTACAGATTATCATGTGCACACAGAATTTAGCGATGATTCTGATTATTTAATGGAAGATGTTATTAAAGATGCAATCAAGATGAATATGGATGAAATTTGTTTTACAGATCATGTAGATTATGGTATTAAAAGAGATTTTGATGATCCAAGAGGGATGCTATATAGAAAAGGTGGACCAGGTGAACCGGAAAAGATGCCCCTTGCAAATGTGGATTATCCAAAGTATTTTGAAAAAATAGCATTATTGAAAAAGAAATATCCTGAAATTGTTATTAAACAAGGTATGGAGTTTGGTATGCAAATGTATACGATTGATCTTTATCAAAAACTCTTTAATCGATATTCTTTTGATTTTATTATCTTATCTTGTCATCAAGTAGAAGACAAAGAATTTTGGACACAAGATTTTCAAAGAGGAAGAACGCAACAAGAATATAATGAACGTTATTATAAGGAAATATTAGATGTGATTAAAAATTATAAAGACTATAGTGTTTTAGGACATTTAGATCTAATTTCAAGATATGATGAAAATGGTCCGTATCCTTTTGAAAAGATCAAACCAATGATTCAAGAAATATTAGAAATTGTAATTCAAGACGGAAAAGGAATCGAAATCAATACCTCAAGTCATCGATATGGTTTAAAAGATTCACAACCATCAAGAGATATTTTAAAGCTTTATAAAGAATTAGGTGGAAAGATTATTACGATTGGTAGTGATAGTCATAAACCTGAGCATTTAGGAGCTTATATTAATGAAGCTAAAGAATTATTAAAAGAATTAGGTTTTGAATACTATTGTACTTTTGAAAAGATGAAACCTATATATCATAAATTATAGATGAGCGAAAAAATCGCTCCTTTAATCTATATAATTTTTAATTTTATATTCTAAATTCTTTTGATAATCTCTATTGAAATAACAAGCATAGATACAATCTAATAGATATTGTAAAGAAATTCTTGAAGAGAAAGAAGCAATCTTTTCTTCGGAATCTTCATAAGAAGAAAAGTAAAGATGATATTTCGCAAATTGATCAATCGGTGTATGAATGGTTGAGGAAATCAAAATAATAGGTATATTCTTTTGATTTAATTCTTGAACAATATTTTTAATTTGGGGTGTTCTTCCAGCATAACTAATAAGCATGACAATATCGTCTTCTTTACAAAGTTGAACATTCCAATGTTGATAGTAAGCTTCTTTAATCACATCCACCTTAACATCTATTTCTAACATACTTTGTTGGAAAGATTCTGCCATAAAATAATTACCAATAGAAGGGAAAATATAAATATTATTGGCTTTTTTTAAAGCTTGAACAATATGTAAGAGTTCATCTAAATCAATAAGATTAAAAGTGTTTTTTAATGTTTGTTCATAGAGTGATAACATTTGTGTCATGATTTGATGATGAGTATCTGTTTTTTGGAAAGGATAATTATAATCTATGTCTTTTGAATCTTTATTATTTTTTAAACTTTCAGATATTTGTAGTTTTAATTGATTTAAACCATTAATATCTAGTTTTTCCATGACGCGGTAAATCGTTGAAATAGAAACATAACTTGTTTTTGCTAGTTGTTGTAAAGAAAGTTGAATAACATCATAAGGATGATCAAGTATATATTGAATAAATATCTGTTCACTTTCTGTAAAAGAAGTTATACTTTTTATTTTAGTAAATAGATCCATAAATTTCCCTCCTAATAAACATGATTTTTATTCATTATAACATTATTTCTTAAAAAAACATTTTGCGAAATAAAAAAACATGTAAATACTTGCGATATAAGAAAGAGTCGTCTATAATGTGAAAGGTTTGGATATTTTTGGAAAATGAAGGAGAAAAAAGTGAAAGAAAATTATGATGTAATCGTTGTTGGTGCAGGTCCAGCAGGAATTATGACATGTTACGAATTATATTTAAAAAATCCTGAATTAGAAGTATTACTTATAGATAAAGGACATGATGTTATGAATAGACATTGTCCTATTAAAGATAAAAAGATCAAACAATGTCCAGTTCATAAAGATCGTGAACCTGGATGTATCCCAGCGTGTTCTATTACTGATGGTTTTGGTGGAGCGGGTGCTTACTCTGATGGTAAATTTAATATTACAAGTGAATTCGGTGGTTGGTTAACTGATTACTTAAGTAATGATGAAGTAGAAGATGTCATTCATTATGTAGATAACCTTTATTTAAAACATGGAGCTACTAAAGAAATTACAGATCCAACAACAGATAAAGTAAAAGAAATTGAACACCGTGGATATGCTGTTGGGTTAAAACTTTTAAGAGCAAAAGTAAGACATTTAGGTACAGAAGAAAACTTAAGAATTATGACAGAAATGTCTAATGAATTAAAACAACATATGGATTTACAATTTAAAACATCTGTTCAAGATATTCTTGTAGAAGACCATCATGCAACAGGAATTGTTTTAGAAAATGGACAAACAATTCACGCTAAAAAAGTTGTTTTAGCACCAGGTAGAGATGGTTCAGCATGGCTTACAAAAGTTTTATCAAATCAAGGATTAAAACTTTATAATAATCAAGTAGATATTGGTGTTCGTGTCGAAACAAGCAATATTGTTATGGAAGAAATTAATAAGAACTTATATGAAGGTAAATTTGTTTACAATACTTCAGTAGGAACAAAAGTAAGAACTTTCTGTTCAAATCCTAGTGGTCATGTTGTTATTGAAAACCATAGTGGAACAATGCTTGCGAATGGACATGCTTATCATGATCCAAAACTTGGAAGTAAAAATACAAACTTTGCTTTACTTGTATCTCATACATTTAGTGAACCATTCAATGAACCAAATGAATTTGCTCATGAAATTTCAAGATTAGCGAATAAATTATCAAATGGTTCAGTTATTGTTCAAAGATATGGAGATATCAAACGAGGAAGAAGAACAACATATAAGAGATTAAAAGAAGGATATACAGAGCCTACTTTACCAGAAGCAGTACCTGGAGACTTAGGACTTGTGTTACCATACAATACAATGAAATCAATTATTGAAATGATTGAAGCGTTAGATAATGTAACACCAGGTATCGCTAATGAACATACTTTATTATATGGTGTAGAAGCAAAATTCTATTCAGCAAGACCAAAAGTAAGAGATGGTTTTGAATCTGAAATTGATGATTTATATGTTGCTGGGGATGGTGCTGGTCTTACAAGAGGACTTGCCCAAGCAGGTGCAAATGGTATCTTAGTCGCAAGACATATTGTTGAAAATATTAAATAGTAAAAAAGAAAAACATGTTTCAAAAATGGAAACATGTTTTTTTGTCTTGTCAAATTATTTTAATTGAAGACATGAAAGTATATTATTTTTTCGAGGATAAAAAAGAATAGAGAAGAGATTCAAAAATAATGAGAACTTGTCCAAAGAAAGCGTTTGGAACAAGATTATCATGATAAAAAGGATTATAGTGACCGATGATAATAGGTAAAGTGGAATACTGACTTATTTTTGATTTTTCATTACCTGTGAAAGTAATGATATCAATATGATTGTTTTTAGCTGTTTCAACGACTTCTTCAAGTCTTGTTGTAATTCCTGAATTGGAGATGACAATGAGAAAGGTTGAGTCTTGAAAACTAGCATCCAACATTTCCATATGAACAACACTCATGGTACAAAAGCCATTAAGAGTTAATCTTTGTGAAATGTAATCAGCAATTGGAGCTGAAAATCCCATACCAAAAACAACGATTTTACTATTTTTATGTTTATTTAATAATTGAATAAAATGAGGTAAATAGTTTTCGTATTTTTGAGCAGGAGCATTATTATGAGTGCTGCTAGATAGATGATAAATCATATCACTATAACCACTAAATTCTAATTTATTACATAAACGATAGATGGCAGAAGTTGATGTAAAATTATCTTTTGCCATTTGTCTAATGGTAATATTTTTCAATTGTTTTTGATTTTTCTTAATATATTCCAATAAAGAGACTTCTAATTCGTTTAAATCAAATTTATCTTTTAAATGATCAATATTCATAAGTTTCACCTCACAATAATTATGTCATAGAAAAAATAAAGGAGCAAGAAAAATGGCAAAAGCAATGTACGACCCTTGGTCAAAAATCGTTACAAAAAATGGCTATGCAGGAGATGAGGTTATTTCTGCTTTGCAAAAATCAATTAGACGTGCCAAAGAAGAAGATGCATGTATGTTTGCTTATGAAATGTATATTTCTTCACCACAATTATTAGAAAAAATGTGGAGACGTTTACTTACAATTTCAGTAGAAGATATTGGAATGGGAGATCCAATGGCTGCAGTTCTAGTCAATAATCTCTATCAAATGTCTAAAAACTTTGAATATGCAGATGGTGATCAACCAATGTATTTCATTCATGCAATTCGTTACTTATGTAGCTGTCAAAAAGATCGTTCAAGCGATTTATTAAAAAATATTTGTATTAAATCATTTGCGATGGGTAAATTCCCAGAAATTCCTGATGTTGCTTTAGATAAGCATACAGTAAGAGGAAAAGCAATGGGACGTGATTCTTTCCATTTCTTACATGAAGCAAGTAAAGTTATTCCACAAATGGAAGTAGATAATGATTATAAAGAACGTTATGCAAAAATTTTAGAAGAATACGATCCAGAAAATGTCGTAGATACAGCCTTTACATTTAATGGTTGGCAATTTTAATAGATAAATTATATTTTGAGGGGAATATAGAATGATAGAAAAATTAGAGAAGGTATTAGAGCCTGTTGCAAATAAACTCGCACAACAAAGACACCTACAAGCAATTTCATCAGGAATGATGATGCCACTTGGATTAATCGTCATAGGATCATTATTTTTGATTGTTGCGAATCCACCAATTAATTTAGATTTAGTCGATTTACATACAGGAAATATCTTTTTAAAAGTTTTAATAGGTTGGAAACAATTTGCGGTTGCTAACTATGATGTACTTACATTACCATATAATTACACAATGGGATTGGTTGGCTTAATTTCAGCTTTTGGAATTGCTTATTGTTTAGCTGAAAGTTATCAAATGAAATCAGCTGTTTATGGAATTATTGCTATGTGTACTTTCTTAATGGTGTCTGCACCATTAAAAGATGGTGGTATTTCTACAAGCTTTTTAGGAGCTGATGGCTTATTTGTTGCTATTATTATTGCTTTAGTTTCAGTAGAAATTTCACGTTTTGTAAGTAGTAAACTTGTTATTTCATTTCCAGCAAGTGTACCAAGTGCAGTTACTGATTTTGTAAATAGTTTATTACCGCTTGCTGCTAATATTATTATTATTTATGGTTTAAATGTTGCTTTAATGGCAGGAACAGGTAAAAATTTACCAGATTTTATTATGTCAATTTTAACACCAGCTATTTCAGGTGTAGATAATATTTGGATGTTTATGGGAATTTATTTATTTTCAAATATTTTATGGTTATTTGGAATTAATGGTTCTTCTATTGTTTTTCCAATTGTTTTTGCTTTATGTATCGCAAATACCGGAGTGAATGCTGAACTTGTTAATGCAGGGAAAGCACCAACAGCTATAATTAACTTACAAATGTTTAGATATGTATTGATAGGTGGGGCAGGAAATACATTAGGACTTGTTTTATTAATGTGTAAATCAAAATCAAAACATATTCGTTCAATTGGACGTTTAAGTGTATTGCCTGGTATATGTGGAATTAATGAACCAATTATTTTTGGAACACCAATCGTTCTAAATCCGATTTTATCAATTCCGTTTCTAATCATGCCATGTCTTTCGGCAGGTCTTGGTTATCTTGTTCAAAGTATGGGACTTGTTTCATTAGGTTATATTGTCGATCCATCATTTACACCATTCTTTGCACAAGGGTTCTTATCAGCATTGGATATTAGAAATGTTATTTTCATGTTCGTATTGATTGCTATTTCTGTGGTTGTGTACTATCCATTCTTTAAAGTATATGAAAAAAATACTTTAGAACATGAAGGTGAATAATGATGAGGTATAGGCTTAGGCTTATACCTTTTTTATTGAATTTACCTGTTTCTTCCTATATAATCATAGATAATATGAGGGGGACATATTATGATTATTAGTGGAAAAGAGATTTCAACAAAGATCAAGGATCAATTAAAAGAAGAAATTGAACAAATGAAAAATAAATATGATCGTTTACCAAAACTTGCGGTTATTTTAGTAGGGGAAAATCAAGCAAGTCAAGTATACGTTAGAAATAAAGAAAGAGGATGTTCTTATGTAGGAATGGATTCTTTAAAAATTACACATGATGCAACTTTTAGTGAAGAAGAACTTTTAAACGAAATCAAACAATTAAATGAAGACGAAACAGTTGATGGAATTTTAGTACAATTACCTTTACCAGATCATATTAATGAAGATAAAGTTTTAGAAGCCATTGATCCATCAAAAGATGTAGATGGTTTTCATCCAGAAAATGTGGCTAAGTTATTTTTAGGACAAAGAAGTTTAGTACCATGTACACCTAAAGGAATGATGGTTTTATTAGATGAAATCAACTATGATTTAACAGGAAAAGAAGTTGTTGTTGTGGGAAGAAGTAACATTGTAGGAAAACCAGTAGCGCTTTTATGCTTACAAAAAAACGCTACTGTAACAATCGCTCATAGTAAAACAAAAAATTTAAAAGAAGTTTGTCAAAGAGCAGATGTTTTAATTGCAGCTGTTGGTCGTGCTAAAATGATCAATAGTGACTATGTTAAAGAAGGCGCTGTTGTTTTAGATGTTGGTATTAATCGTGATGAAAATAATAAACTTTGTGGAGATGTTGACTTTGAAGATGTGAAAGATAAAGTTTATGCAATTACTCCTGTTCCAGGAGGAATTGGACCAATGACGATTACAATGTTATTACAAAATACTTTAGAAGCATTTTATCATCATCAAGGAGAATAATTATGGATTATCAATTAAATGATATTGTAGAAATGAAGAAACAACATCCATGTAAAAAATCAAATCAATGGAAGATTGTAAGAATGGGTGCTGATATTAAAATTAAATGTTTAGGATGTAATGCCATTGTTATGTTTTCTAGACGTGATTTTGAAAAACGTTTAAAAAAAGTTGTAGAACATGTAGAGTAGTATTTATGAAATTTCATAAATACTCTTTTTTTAGGAAGATTAAGAGCTTGATGATATAGTCATTTTTATTTAATAATTTGAATGATAAAAAGGAAAGGGGAAGAACTTGAAATGCTTCTTTTGAAAGAAAAAATAGAAATAATTAAATATGAACCAAAATATAAACAACAAGTACAAAATGTATGTATTTTTCAATCAACATCTAGATATAAAGATGATAATGCTAAAAAGGCAATATTAGCTTTATATTGATATTTAATACTTAAAAATGATTTAGATGAGGTATGTGGTTATATTTTATGTGCCAAGGATTTAAAGGCTTATAAAAAAATGCATATCCTTATTATTTGACTTTAAAAGAATTAGATGAAGTAAAGGCAGAAAGATTTCCTAATGCTAATCGTGAACTAGAACGTTTTTATCCTGAATATCCAGCACATATTCATATTGATATATTAGAAGAATATACAGGTAATGGTGTGTGTTCAAAGTTAATGTGAAGTTTTAAAAGAAGAAAAAGTACCTGGGATATGTGTTTTAGTTGATACAAATAATAAACGTGCGGTTAGATTTTATGAAAAAATGGGATTTAAGGCATTTGAAGAAAATCCAGGCATTATGTTATGTAAGTTAGATTAATATAATAAATGAGAAAACCTGCCAAGCAGGCTTTTTTAATCTTAGATAAGATCAAGTTTTTCTAAAGCATAAGCAATACCATCATATTCAATATCTTTTGTCACAAAATAAGCAATATCTTTCATAGCTTGTACACCATTAGCCATAACAATAGAATGTTTAACATAACGTAACATACTTTCATCATTGAAAGAATCTCCAAAGACATAACAATGATCTAAATCGCTTTTAAAATCATCCGCAACAGTTTGAATACCTGTAGCTTTTGAGTGATTCTTTGGTACGATTTCCCACATTTCTTCACTACGTTCAATAATATCAAAATCTTGAGAAATATTATCTCTAAAGGCTTGGATATCATGATCAAACCAAATAGTAAATTTATCAAAGGAAAGATTTGGATCTTCACTTGTTGAAACATTGAAACCATTATTTGTATATCTTTTTTGAATTCCTTGAACAAAAGAATTTTTAATATGAGTATTAAAATAAACATGATCTTTTGATTCTAAAACAGCATCAATTTCATATTTTTTTATAAGAGATGCAATTTCTTTACATCTTTCTTTAGATAATTGATGATGATAGATTACTTTGTCATGATAAGTGATGTATGTTCCACATCCACAAATATAACCATCAGGGTTTAAATCATGAATCTCTTGATCGATTGTAGAAATAGGTCGACCTGTATTAATAAAAATGAGATGTCCATTTTCTTTAGCTTTTTTTAAAGCTTCTTTAGCACTTTGAGGAACAGTATGAGTTTTTTCACTCAATAATGTACCATCAATATCAAAAAATAATAATTTTCTATCTTTCATTTTTTTACTCCTTCGTAAGTATTATAACGAATAATCGAAAAAAAGGGTATTTTGTTTCTCGCTCTTTATAAAAAATTATGATAGAATGAACCAATAAAAAGGAATGATGATATGAGTTTAATAATAATTTTATTTATTGTAATGTTAGTAATCTTTAGTATTTTATGGGGAAATCGTACTTTTTCAGTAAAAACCTTAAATCAAATGATTTATCACATGGTGGTTCCATGTGATGGAACAGACGAAGGTATTTTTAAAGATTGGTTTTTAAATTGTGCACCACCAGCCTTTTTAACAACTTTAATAGGAGTATTTTTATTATATAAAACACCACTTGTTTTTTTATTTGATTACCAAGGTATTTGTATTACTATTTTAATTCTTGGAACATTGCTTTACGCATTAATTAATTATCAAATTATTACGTATGTTTTTGATATGGTTAGAACATCTAAACTTTATGAAGAACATTATGTGGATCCTCAAAATGTTGAATTAGAATTTAAAGAAAAAAGAAATTTAATTCATATTTATTTAGAATCTGTAGAAAATACGTATCTTTCTAAAGAAGATGGCGGACAAGAAGAAAATAATTATATTAAAGAATTAGGTGAGCTAGCAAAAGAAAATATTAATTTTTCACATTCGAATAAAATAGGGGGTTCTTATACTATTGAAGGAACACAATGGACTATTGCTTCAATGGTTGCACAAGAAGCGGGAATTCCACTTTTATTTCCACTTTCTAAAGATAAATATAATGAAAATTCTTCATTTTTATCAGGATGTTATACATTGGGTGAAATATTAGAAAAACAAGGTTATCAAAATCGAATTTTAATGGGATCAGATGCTAACTTTGGTTGTACCTCTAATTTTTATAAACAACATGGAAATTTTAAAATAGAAGATACAACTTCTTTAAAGAAAGAAGGAAGACTTCCTCAAGATTATCATGTTTTTTGGGGATTTGAAGATAAAAAAGTCTTTGAATTCGCGAAAGAAGATTTAACAGAAATGGCTAAAAGTAATCAACCATTTTGTATGGAACTGGTGACAATTGATACTCATACACCAGATGGATATATTTGTGACGAGTGTAAACATGAATATGATAGTCAATACGCTAATGTTATTAGTTGTCAATCAAGACAAGTGGAAGCTTTTGTAAGATGGTGTCAAAAACAAGAATGGTATGAAAATACAACAATTGTTATTACGGGTGATCATAAAAGCATGTCTGAAAAATTCTTTAAGCACTTAGATAAAAGCTATTTACGTACTCCTTATAATTGTTTTATTAATAGTGCAATTGAACCTCCTCAACCTAAAAACAGAAAATTTGCTATCTTTGATTTTTATCCAACAATTCTTGCGAGTCTAGGAGTCAAGATTAAAGGTGAACATCTAGGATTAGGAACAAACTTATTTAGTGATGAAAAAACACTTTTAGAAAAATATGGGGTAAAGAAAATTAATAGTGAAGTCGCTAAATATTCTCAATTTTATCGTAAAATATTAATTAATAAACAAAAGAACGTGTAGGTGCACGTTCTTTTAAGATTGAAAATGTTTTTTCATTTCTTCTTTTTCTATACTAGATAAATCTAATAGGTCCATTGCTTTATCTAATGGTATTGCCATTTTTTTCATTAAATTTTTAATCGATGTAATTCTTTCCAATTTTTGTCCTTGTTCAAGCCCTATAGAATGTCCTTTTTCTATATTTTCTCTGGCTATCATTTCCCCTAAATTACACATCTTTTTAACCTCCTTCTCTATTTCTTCAAATCCATATTCTT